>JAJUHH010000033.1 GCA_029267975.1 Clostridiales bacterium | reverse complement strand
GCAATGTCCGCTTCTGACACATAGCCATAGATAATGTTAGAATCAATAATATCCATGAGCCGAAGGCTTTGGCCTTGTTTTGCACTAATGGTTTCAACAATGCCTGTTTCCAGGTTCATAATATTGATATTTTTTGACTGCCTGGGATCAGAGGAATCCTGCCAGGCCACATAACTGAGATCCTTCAAAAGCACAGCCTGATCCTTGCCTATATTCTCTGCAATCTGTGTAAGCTTTCTGGTGGTAAGGTCATAGGAATATATATTATTGTATACCTGAAAATAGAATATGTCCATGGAGTTTACATAAGTCAAGCTGCCCAAATTCTCCTTCAGGGTGGCATAAGGCTCCTCCACAGGTATATAGAGTCTCTCTTCTACCCGATTTTCTGCTCGCAGGAAACGATATAATATTATGGCAACCCTGCCTTCATACTGCCCCCGATTCATATATCCATAAACAAGAAAGTCAAGGTTTCCTTCCTGATCCATTTTTAATATCCGGATATCGTGCTGATCATAAATGTCCCTTAAGTAATCTGTCTTATTCTGCTTGAAGGAAAACACCTTGATCATCTTATTATTCTCAAGATCATAAAACCAAAGCTCCCGATTTCTCACAAAAGCAAGCTTCTTCTGGTCCGAGGAGGAAGTTACAGGAAGCTTGGTATCTGAAGTTATTCCAAGCTTAAGTTCATTTGTCTCTGCATTGGCCAGGCTCACATCAAATTGGGCTTCCATTCTTCTTTCATAATTTAACAAATACATACGATCCGTACCATACCGGACCCGGTAAAACTCCACTACCTTGTAAAGCTCTTTCCTTCCTGCCAGCTCATCCTCTACAAAATACTCCAGCTCAACCAGGGCAGTATCCGCATAGATTTCCTTTACCGTCGGAACAATCTCTGTCAGAATCTTGGGCTGAAGACTTCCCCAAGTGACCAGATCAAAGCTTGAATTAATATTCACATAAGACAGGGAGCTATTATCTGCATTATTGGAGGGTTCCAGATACCTTTTCACACTTTCAGCGGTATTCTTGTCCAGAATTGCTTTATGAAAATCCAAGATAAAATCCAGCTTTTCCTTTAAATGAGCATTCTCATACAGCTTGATTCGCTGATAATAATACATCTTGTCACTGTCGCTGGAGATTAGCGTGATCTTTACTGCATACTCCTTCTCCTCTTCCAGCTCGCTGGTAAGCTTGATCCTGGCTATCTTTTGCTTACCACTTTCCTCAAATACACTGACAGAGCCATTTTCAATCAGTGCATCCCCAACAAACTCCCTGACCTCATAATTCAGCTTCTTAATCTCATAGTCTTCCTGATTGATCACCAGCTCGAAGGTTTTCTCAGGATCTAAAGGAGTCACGGATTCCCGGAGCAGGTTGGCAGACAGATTTGTGCTATAGCCATGGAGCAGGTTAATGCTATTCTCGCCAGACCTTATGGTTACGAACGGAAACGTTGCATCCTCCATCACAGTAGTATTATCCACATGGAAGACCACTTCCTTGATATCGCTGCTGAAATAATACAAGGCACCGACAAATACTGCTATTAATATTATCACACGATAAATGTATTTTAACACGTCATTTCCCTTCTTTATTCATTTCTTCCTGAAACAGGCGCTTCAGACATGGGTCCGCATTGAGAAAATCCATACATTTTGTCAGAGCCGCATGCTCCTGATCCGCAGCTTTGACCGGCTTATCCCTCTTCACTGCACGAATCAGGATATTCTTTGGTGTGTGCTCCATATCAATAAATTCCAGCAGCTGAACCCGATACCCCTTGGTCTCTAATATTTCCGCCCGAAGGGCATCCGTCAGAAGTGCAGCCATTCGTTCTTTAATGATTCCATACTTGAGCACCGGCTTAAGAAGGTCATTCTTAATCTGCTGATTTAGCTCATGCTGACAGCAGGGTACGGAAAGTATCACCTGGGCTCCCCAAGAGACCGCCTTATATAAGGCATAATCCGTAGCGGTATCGCAAGCATGGAGGGTTACTACCATATCCACCTGACTGCTGCCCTCATAGGAAGCAATGTCACCTTCAAGAAAACGCAGCCTGTCATAGCCGTATTTCTCACTCAGCATATTACAATGCTTAATTACCTCTGATTTTAAATCCAAGCCAATTACATTGATCCGATAGCCCTTAAGAATCTTCAGATAATAATACAGGGCAAAGGTCAGATAGGATTTTCCGCAGCCAAAATCCAGAATCGTCAATTCCCTCTCCTGATCTAAAAACGGTAAAACATCCTCAATGTATTCAAGAAAACGGTTAATCTGCCTGAACTTATCGGACTTGGCCTTGATCAGTTGTCCATCCTTGGTCATTACCCCCAAATCAACCAGAAAGGGCAATGCGATTCCTTCCTGAAGGATATAATTCTTCTTTTTATTATGAAGAAAAGCTTCTTGGTCAGAAGGCTGCGTTGCCCCAGCCTGCATCCCCTTGGACCTGGTGGATGTTCCCGTTAATTTATAATTAACCGTTGCCTTTCCCTTCTTGCTGACGAGAATTGTAGCTCTTCCACCTTTTGTGGTAAGCTCAGCCTGACGAAATAGCCCTTCAAACCATTGGGGCAGCTTATCCATCAGCTCATCCTTGCGATAGTTATGGTGGAAGATCTGTTGACCGATATATTCCGAGGCCTGATAATAGAGCTCATTTTTAATTAAAACAGGGCGAAGCCTGATCTTGGCAATCCTGTTTTTATCTGTAGAATTGCTGATTGTCGCACTGATCAAATCCTGATTTATTGTTTCGTCAAATATCTTGCTTATGGCATTATCCATTTGATTCATCCATTCTAATATAATTATATAAACAGAACTATATTCTGATAATCATCCGTATTTTTCCTACTATATTTTAATGTCTTTTCCGTGATAGTACAACCTGTTTATGAAAAATTTAAGAATTATCCTGATTTATTTATCCGAATCCTCCAAGTCCCAATTTCTGTTTAATCATTCATCCAAATTTCACAAACAAAGTATGCCTGCATATATTAGTAATAAAAAAGCTTAGGAGTACTTATATGTCATATACCATTGGCAGAAGCAGCGGCCCCGATCGAAAATATCGGGTGCCCAGTTATTATGTATCCAAACAAGCTATCACTAGCCCAGGAGACCGAACACCAACCACTCCCGGTTCTACATCTCCTTCTACACCACCAATGAGTCCAACCACACCTCCTGTAAAAACTACTCCTCAAGGACCATCTCCCGGCACCGGCAGCACTTCTGGAACCGGCACAGTTCCTAGAACTCCTGGCACTAGCAGCCCAGGCACCAGAATAAATCCCAGTACGGGAACCGTTCCAAGAACAGGCACAGGAACAACACCGACTCCCACGACACCCGGCAGCGGTAGCACTCCAAGAACCACTCCGGCTCCCACGACTCCCATGACTCCCGGCAGCGGTACTACTCCAAGGACTACTCCGGCTCCCACGGCTCCTATGATTCCCGGCAGCGGTACCACTCCAAGGACTACTCCGGCTCCCACGGCTCCCATGACTCCCGGCAGCGGTACTACTCCAAGGACTACTCCGGCTCCCAGCGCCAGCCCTGGAGCACGTACAATGCCAAGTACAGGAACGATGCCTAGACCGGGTACGAGCACCGGTAGCTCTCCTGAAATGATAACCACTCCCGGCAGTGTAACCACGCCCAGCCCGAGTACTTCTCCAGATAGCTCTCCAAGCAACGGTACGACTCCGAGTCCTATGACTCCTGGCACAGGCACCACTCCAAGACCTTCCAGCCCTGGCACCGGCACTACTCCGAGGCCTTCTACTCCCAGCACCGGCAGCTCTCCGAGTCCAATGACTCCGGATACAAATACGATGCCAATGCCCTCATCACCAGGCAATGAGTTAAATATGGATATAGAAATCGTTCCGGTTACTCCCGGCACTGAGGCCGCTCCCCAAACACCGCCTACTCCTGGTACGACTGGGGCTCCGGGCAGAGCGACTACCCCAGGTTTGACTACTACGCCTGGCAGAACTACTACCCCGGGTACCACAACAACACCCGGCGGTGCAAGCACCCCTGGTACTACTACATCTCCGGCCAGAGTGACTACCCCAGGTACGGCTACTCCTGGTACTGCCCCCGATACACGAATCACACCTGGTTCAAGTAATGGAATGTCCACTCCAGGAAGAGGCGGCAGCTTAATGCCTCCTTATATCTATGGTACAACTCCCGAGGAGGAGGGAGCGCCCAGAGAAACACCTTCTACTACCACGCCTGCTCAGCCAGTCACTCCCCAGAGTACCGTAGTACCTTTTAATGCCAATATTTCAGCAAGATCCCAGACCGGCAGACCGCAGAACAGTTCGACACCGGGTATGCCTAAGCCCCCTATGCAACCTGTAATGCCAAGTCCTACGATGCCCCAGCGAGGTACGACACAACCCGTGGTGCCACAGCCCGGCATAACTCAACCTGGTATGACACAGCCTGGTACGACTCGTCCCGCTGCTCCACAACAGGCAATGCCGCGGACGTCCATGCCACAACCTGCTATGCCTCAGCCCGGTATGACGCAACCTATGCCACAATCCGGTACGGCAGGGCCTGGCATGACTCAGCCTATGATGCCCGGTTCCGGAATGACTCAGCCCGGCATGACTCAGCCTATGATGCCTGGTCCTGGTATGACTCAGCCTGGTATGACACAACCTATGATGCCTGGTTCCGGAACGACTCAGCCCGGCATGACTCAGCCTATGATGCCCGGTTCCGGTATGACTGGGCCTGGTATGACCCAGCCTATGATGCCCGGACTTACTCCTCAAACTCAGTATCCGCCATATCAGGGAATCCCGAATATGTATCTCCCTGAAGGTTATTCCGTTCCCATGGGCGTACCTATGTATCCGCTGTATGGTTACGACAATAGCGCTGATTTGGATCGTGATATCCAGTATATGAGGCAGCTGTACCCTAAGACTGCAAAGCGTATTCAGAAAGAGATTGATAATGAATGTGATAAGCTGGAATATGACGGAAGCATGATGTTCGATGAATATCCTGACAAAGAGCAGCTTGACCGTATTATCGACCGTATTTATGAAAGAATTAAAAATATGGATGAAGAACCCCAGCTAGAGGCTAACAGCCTGTATCTCTATCCGCCGAGAAGAAGTACTAACTATCTGCGTGATATTGTATCCCTGCTCTTATTATCCGAAATCTTTAACAGAAGAAGACGTTATCGCAGTCGCAGACGCTGGTTTTAAGGAACATTAAAGGCCGCTGCATTATATAAGCGAAAGAGGAAGGAAAGAACAACATGTATCCCTAATGCATTGACAAACAGATTGCTTTATACCTGTTCGGGGGATGATGTTGTTCTTTTTCCTTAATATCTTACATAATGCAACAGCCTCTTAACTTTATTAGCAGGTCTTATTCTATGCCCGCAGAAGCGATGTCCTACCAATTCTCGCTCATAACCGGGGTAGCAAGTTCAATTTTGGTTTTATTGGTTACTTCATTATAGGATATTGCGATTTGAATATTTATCTTATTATTCATAGAGGTAACGTATTCCTTCAGCATACCGGTGTAACCGTATACCGTATACAGATCGCCCTCATCGTATTCCAGTGCAATTTCTCCCTGCAGTTCATCGATCAGGAACTTAGCCACTTCATGCTTCTGCTCTGAGGTCAGATCACCTTCACGATTGCCTTCATATTTCAAAGTAATCTGAGTGTCCTTGGCTTCCAGCTTTGCAAATTTGCTCTCCAGTATTTTCTTATACTTGTCAATTCCCTGAATTCCATCAGATATGCTTAAGCGTACGATGATATAATGCTTCATAGTTAAAGCATTGTTCTCTTCCTGCTCCACACTAATGACTTTAAGCTCAGAGATTGCTTTTTTCGCTTGTTTATAGAAATAATATTCGCTGCGTGTACCTTCTTCCCAAACCGAGATTTCCTTATCTATCGTTAATCCGATTGCAGCAGCGATATCACAGATCAGATTCTTTTTATCCTCCGCGCTCAGAAAGCCGGTACGATATTCGGCTGCAATTTCGATACTGCTTTGCATTTCTTCCGTATTTGTCTTTACAAACGCTTCTGTTATCTGTATATCATCCTGAAACAAACGGTTCACAAGCATCTGTGTTGCAACAGCCACCCAAAGCACCATTGCGATGTACAGGGTGAACTTCGTTCGCTTATTAGACAAGGTATTCTTCATGGTCATGAAAATCTTATTCCACTTTATATTATCCAAATAATCAACCTCCATATAGAACAATCCTATCATTTCACCTGATAGTTTTCCCAATAACGGAAGATTTATTCTAATGAGTTTGATTGCTGTCATAAAAAAGGAGCTTTATGGATTCGAAAAAGAAATTTTACGGTTGTGCCTTCCCAGCAATCATGATACAATCAGAAAAAGCATCTTTACTGACTGCTCACTGAAAGGGGTATTGCATGGAAGAGCTTAGGTTGTACCGAAAGCGTTTCATACCGCAGGAACTGCTTCATTTAAAGGATGATATTATTCTGGTCATGGAACCGGATCTTATTATTACAAAATGGAAAACCATACACCCACGGCATGATATTGCAAGGGGAATTTCGGCCTATTATCCATCCAAAGGCTTAAAGGTGAGTAAACTATATGATGCACAGGACAGGGTTGTCTACTGGTATTGCGACATTATTCAGGTGAAGACGGAACCTGATAAAAATGCCGTCATCATTGAGGATTTATTAATTGATGTGGTCCTCTATGAAGACGGCAATATTCGTATCCTTGATTTAGATGAGCTTGCAGTTGCACTGGAGCAGAAGCTGATCACCCAGGATGAGGCGACCTATGCACTTCGTACCGTGAACTCCTTACTTCATTTAATCTATGGGGGACAGTTTCATGCCCTCCAGGAAGCGGTAAATCGTGCTGAATAAGAGACTACTCTTCCTCCAGCATATTGATTCTTCTGATGTGTCTTTCTTCCTGTGAGAAGTCTGTATCCAGAAAAGTTTCAACAATCTTTAATGCGTGTCCGACACCGATGACTCTGGCTCCCAAAGCAAGAACATTGGCATCATTGTGCAGCCTGGTAGCCTCTGCGCTGAAGCAATCATGGCATAAGGCTGCTCGGATGCCCTTCATTTTATTGGCTGCAATGGAAATTCCTATACCTGTACCACAGATCAAAATACCCTTGTCGCATTCTTTCTTCTGAATCGCACGCCCAACTGCCTTAGCATAATCCGGATAATCGCTGGAGCTTATATTACCACAGCCAAAATCCTTATATGCAATGCCTCTTTTGTCCAAATACTCCATAATTGCCAGCTTTAACTCATAACCGGTATGATCATTTCCAATTGCTATCATTGTATTTCTCCTTTTCTAGTTCATCTCGTTCAGCTTATAAACCGTCTTCTTAACCAAGCGCCCCAGCTCCACATAGCATTCCTCATAATCTACCAGGGTGCCGCCATAAGGATCAACCACATCTCCGACTTCTCCGGCAAATTCCTTAATGGTATAGACCTCTCTTATGGTAGGAAATTGCTCCATGATCTTTTTCTTTTGGCTTGCCGTCATGGTCAGGATAAGGGTATTCTCGTCAATATCGGAGGCTTTTAATCCCTTAGCAACATGATTCGGTAATTCAAGATCATGCTTCTTTAAGATCACCTCCGCCTTTGGATTAATCGGCTCCGAGAACAGGACCACCAGCCCCCGGGACAATACCTTCCTGTCACTGACCTGCTCCAAATTCTTATAGATGGCTTCGGCCATAGGACTGCGGCAGGTATTCCCTGTGCATACAAAAATCAGCTTTTGATATTTTCCCATATAACTCTCCATTCTGTGAATTGCAGCATGCTTCCCCTCATTCCTATACTGTAACCCGTCAATATTTCTTACGATACCTTCACAACCCTGTAGCCGGCAGCTTTCAGCAACCGATTCATAATGGCATGTCCAAGGCTGTTATCCCCAAAACTTTCTGTATAGATATATTCCATATGCAATTCATCAAGTTCCCGCAAAATCGCAAAAAGACTAGCGGCAATAGAAGCTTCATCCCGACGGGAGCCTATGGACATAACCGTCCCATACAGGTAAGAAGACTTCGTTTCATCCGTAGCGATCACCCCCACACGTTTCCCTTCTGCAAGCTTTTGCTGAGCCTCCCTGTTAATTGCATGAATTACTGATGATATTTGACCCTCATAGATGGTTAAGCTTCCTTCCGGCGCGTAATGCCGATACTTCATTCCAGGCGCCTTGGGAGCAAAATTCTTATTGGGATCCGGATTAGTCTCCAATATGGCCGGATCTACTTCCACTGTACCTATGACATTCTCAAGCATTTTTTTGGTAATACAGCCCGGACGCAGAATAACCGGAGCTTCGCCGGTGAGGTCGACAATAGTTGATTCAAGTCCCAAGGTAGCATTACCACCATCAATGATCATATCCACCTTGCCATCCATATCCTTGATGACATGCTCAGCCTTTGTGGGGCTTGGTTTGCCTGAGATATTTGCGCTTGGAGCTGCTACATACACTCCGGCAGCGGCAATCAGGTCTCTTGCCAGCGTATTTGCCGGAAGCCTGATTGCTACTGTATCCAGCCCACCTGTGGTTCCACTGGGAACACAATCTTTTTTCTTAAGAATTAAGGTTAAGGGCCCTGGCCAGAAAACCTTTGCCAACTCATAAGCCTTCTCCGGAATTTCCCTGGCTAATGCCGCCATATCCTCAACCTCTGTGATATGAACGATTAAGGGATTATCAGAGGGCCTTCCCTTTGCCTGATATATTTTTCTGGCAGCGGAAGCATCCAGCGCATTTGCACCCAGACCATAAACAGTCTCGGTGGGAAATGCAACCAAGCCTCCGGATCGAAGCACTTCTGCCGCTTCCTCAAGCTCCTGGGCCTTTAGCTTCAGATCCACTGCCTTTATTATCCTTGTATTCATTCTGACTCCTTTTGTGCCGTAAAACATTCCATCATATTCTGTCGGAATGCCTGCTTCTATATCATCCAAATTAACCTGCATAAGTATATCACCATATGCACATAAAATCAAATCCTGATGTCGAGATCCTGGCAAAGGTTCCTGCGGTAAGCTGCTTGGCGTTTGCTTAGGTTTGATTACCCCCAAGTCCGCTTTCATTAATATAACGCATTATTCCCAGATGAATTGCATATGCCATACGTTCCTGATAATCTTCGTCCTTAAGCAGGTTGGCCTCCCTGTAATTCGTTAAATATCCGCACTCAACAATTACCAGGGGGCACTGGGTATATTTTAGCATAAAGTAATTATCATTAGATTTTGCTTTTCGATGATTACCATCCGCAATGGTTTTCACAATCTGATCCTGCAGAATTTCTGCAAGACGTTTGCCCTCCTGTGATTGCACATGATAAAAAACCTGGGCGCCCTTTACATTCTCCTGCGGAAAGCTGTTCTGATGGATGCTTATTGCCAGATCGGCATTGGCATTCTTTATTATTTCCACTCTGGCATTCATATCAGCACGCTTTTTATTGGAGTTGCCTTCGTCATACAATCCCACCTCCTCTGTTCTGGTCATGACTACCTGGATATCATTGAGTTCAAGTAGTTTTTTTAGTTTTAGGGATATGCTAAGGTTGATATCCTTTTCCAGGATATTATTGATACCAACCTTTCCGGGATCCCTTCCCCCATGTCCGGGATCAATAACGATTACAAGAGAATCCTTTTTTGCTTCCACATTGTGATGAAAGAATTGATTCATAACCTTAACAGAAGGCTCCGAGGACAGGATACTGGCAAATAAAATAAAGAGTAAGAAGAGGAGATTAAAATATTTCTTCATAAATGCTACTTCCACATACAAGTTCTTTACATTTTATGAAGAGGACAATCGGATTAGTTATTTTATTTCAGATAGGAATTAATAACATTCCAAATACTTTCCTTTTCCAGTCCCAGCTTCCAGGCAGCAACTCCTGCCACATCGGCATCATGAATCACCTTCATTTTTTCTTCAATGGATTTTTCATCCTCCAGCCAGATCTTATAGCTTGCGCCATCCTTCTCATATTCGGCATAATAACAGCCGTAGGTATCATTCCAAACCGCTTCTGCCCCATTATCCTTGATCAGATTGGCTGCCGCAGTCATAGCAAAGCTTTCCGAACTCACTTCTCCACCGGGAAGCACCTTCCACAAGCGGGTGTAAAAGGGTATTGCAATAATCGTCTTTTCCTTGGGTACCATAGTCAGGATATTGGATACTGCATCCCTGACAAAGCCAATCGAGGATACTGGACCGGCAACCTCTGAGCCTGCATAGAATTCATCGTAGGCCATTACAATCACATAATCAATAATCTTCCCCTGCTCTTCTCTGTCATAATAGGCAGTATATGCCGACGGAACATAGCTGTCTACAGAGAGAACAATACCGTTATTGCGACATTTCACAGACAACTCACGTAAAAACTGTATATAATCTTCCCCTGCATTGGAAGGGATTTTCTCAAAATCAATATTAATGCCATTTAATTTATATTCTAAAGCCGCCTCAATCAAGGCATTGGATAAGGTCTCTCTTCTGGAGGTATAGGACAATACCTCTTTCATGTTTATCTCCGTATTAAAATCATCCACCAGAGCCCAAACCTCCAGGCCAAGCTCCTTGGCTTTGGTCACATAGCGCTGGGTTGCAAGGGAGGATATGGTACCTGATACATCATTGATGCTGAACCAGGTGGGTGATACCACAGTTACACCGCTTGTAGCACTGATCAGGCTCTCAAGCTTGTCGGCTGCATCCGTATTAAACACCTGATGGAACACCAGGTTTACCGCTCCATCTCTTGTCTGTGCGGTATATACGGGCTCCTGATAGCTGCTGCTGATGGTCTCATAAGCAGCCTCCTTCGTATACTTTTCCTTAACGTAGCCTTCTATTCCATCCTCAGTCATCACCTTGAGGAAACCTTTTGTATTGCCTCCGACCACCATCAGGCTAGTCCCTTCCGGAAGCTGAAGCAGGATGGGACTCTTAATATCAGCTTCCGTCCTCAGCTGTGTTGCCTTGGACACCTTGGTATATAAATAATCTCCCCATTGGTAATGAATGACCACTCTGCTGGGATTCTCATAATACTCATAGGTCATATCAGAATATTTTTTTACAAAATCCAGAGAAAGGTAGACTTGATCTGAAGCGATCTGCGCAATGGGATACTGGGTCTTTACATCTGTACTGATTGTACTTTTTGTCACGGAATATTTGTTGCTGCCGGCAACCGACTGCAAAATTTCATCCGGTGTAGTGTAAGTCAGGATTTTTTCGTTGGAATCCCAATAAAATCTATGGTTAAACAGCTGGACAACAGAATCATAATCCATATAGACGGCTCCATCCATGAGTAAGCCCTTCTTTTCATACAGTCTATCCTGCAGAATGATCAGAACCTCTTTCTCACCTGTCTGGTAATAATCTGTCAGCTCAATTATTTCATTGCTTGGTTTCAGCATTTCTATCACCACAACAGCGACCAAAACCAGAATCAGGAGAATTGCGGCTCCTGAACCGATCAATCCCAACTTCATTCGTCTATCCATAAATCTTACCGTACCTTTCACTTTTATCTTAGCTATTATAACAAGATAGGTCCTCTTTCTATCCCAGTGACCCATAAAGCATGCGAAAACATTTGAGAATCCGTACTTTGTCACTCTATCTTACCAAACAAATCATATCATAGATTTATTTTTTTTTCAATTTCAACAATAAATGCCTTATCACAAATATAAAGCTGCAATAATAAGGCAGGTCCTGTCATATCAATGGATATTACAAGGCCTGCCCTGCGGCATAGCTTATTCTTATATCATGCAGCCGTTTACTGCTTCTTATACAGTCTTATTACCAACAAAAGTATAGAGGGTTTTTTAAGTCGGTTTACAGTACTATAACAGTAAAAGCCGCATCATAAACCAGCCTGCACTTCTGTATCACTAACCTGTCCTGATTACCTGCATGAAAACAATATTGCTTACAGGTACCTTATCTTATGGTATACTTTATAAGGAAATTATCATTGAATAATATACAGCAGACCAAAGATGCCAAAACTTCTGATTTATTCACCCCGGATAAGAAGGCCATTTGTGATATGTTATACTTCATTTCCGCTGGCTGCCATAGAATAAGCGGATTGTGACATCAACCCAGAATATTCCTCAGAAAGATACCTAAGCTTCGGGTAGGTCTTGTTGGCTCCTCCATCAGAGGAACTGCCAACACCCTGCGTTTTATTAATGTCTTCACTCTGACTGTTAGTGAAGGTCTGGCAAAGGGTAAGAGATAGTGCCAGTTTTCATTTCCTTTCTCCTCTTTATGATTCCTGACAAATTGAAGCAGCTTACCTAGATTCCACTCTGAGCTGCTGCATAGGACAAGCTTTCTTGTGCAGCGCAGAAACTCCTCCCGGCTCGCTGCATAATCCGTGCCAAAATCCATAACAACATACTCATACCCTTCACTGAGAATCTCAGGAATTTTCTTTGCTGCTACATTCTTATAGCAGCTGATCCTCCCATAAGTAAAATAATCCTCCTCCTCTCTCTGCCACTCATATGCCTGCTCTATCAGGCTCATATCCTGATGTTTGTTGCACTCAAGATAGGCTGTTCTTTGCCCCATCTCTTCTCCCAGATAAAATGCAAGCATTAAGCCGGTATAAGTGACACCGGCACCTTGGTGGACTCCAATAATCCCAATTGTTTCTGCTGTCACGCTTCGTCCACCTCTGGCCAACTTCTTTAATAAGATCGGACTTTTACGGCCTGCCATAGCCTCCTCCATCCATTCGCTGCAAATGCTCTATCGCTCATTATTTTCCAGCTGAATTCACCTGTAGCCTTCCCTGGATTCTGCAGAAGCTCCTCAAACAGTTCAAGGCTGCTTCTATCCCTGATCCTGGCAAAGGGGTCAGGTTCATAGGGAATACGGTAGCAGCTCCTGCCTTCCATGTTTGCCAGTACCTGACCGAACTGCCTTCCGTTCAGAAAATTAAATAAGTAATAGATCTCTTTATATTCTGTTACCTTGCTTAATACTTCCTCTGTCCGG
>JAJUHH010000032.1 GCA_029267975.1 Clostridiales bacterium | reverse complement strand
AATATCATTATAAAGTACGACACGGTGTCAATATCAAGTGTTTTTTGCTAAATTATGCAAATATTTATTAGGAATGAAATAGACAGTTATTATATAAGGATTAGAAATAATTAAAAATTCTTTAAATATATTGTAATCGATTTGTATGTTTGCTAAAATACTCCACATGTCCGATAAGAAGACAGATACAGCAATGATTTTCAGACAAAACAAAGGAGGACAATTATGAAAAGAACAAGAAATTTAAAGTCTCTGGCAATCTGCGCCTTACTGCTTGTGGTTTTTACAGGGCTTAACCTTCAGACTGCGCAGGCTGCTGCCTTAAAGACACCAGGTAATTTCACAGGAAGGGTTACTCTTCCAATTAACCCGGAAGATTATGAAGGCGATCCTAATGATTTGACCGGAGAAGAACAGACAGAATTATTTGCTATGACAAAGCTCACGATTACTTGGGATGCGGTTTTAGACGCGGATGGCTATGAAGTCTACTACCGTAGTAATTTTCCTGGAGAGGATACCTGGGAAGATTGGCAGGTTACGAAAACAAAAGAAACTTCAGCCCAGGGAAGTATTATTGATGGATCATTTCAAATGAGAGTCAGAGCCTATAAAGGCTCCCAATACAGTAATTATACAGAGATTATAACGGTTGAAGGTGGGAATGGTATTATCGATACTCCTGCCGTAAAACTGAACAAAACTAAGGCAACTATTTACGTTGGTAAAACATCTAAACTGTCATTAAAAAATGCAACTGCTTCAGTTACCTGGAAATCAAGTGACAGTAAAATAGCAACAGTCAAAAATGGTCTTGTAACAGCTAAAAAGCAAGGCAGCTGTACAATTACTGCAACCAGTGATGGAAAAAGCTACACCTGTAAAGTAACTGTGAAGAAAGTTACTGCGAAAGTGCTATACAGTGAATTACTTGAGAAAAAGGAATATACCTATAATATCAATTATGGTACTTACGAGACACAATACAAAATGAAGATGAATTACTTTATCTGCTTGGACATAAATAATGATGGGGTAAAAGAACTGATCGTATCAAATGCAAATAAAGCAACAGCAGAGGATTGGGGTTATGTCTATAAAGAGGATGCTCTGGTTTTTACTGTAAAAAATGATAAGCTAAAATACTTAGGACACATTTATTCCTGCATTGATCAAAAGGGATTGATGTATAATAAAAAATACAAAGGAATTATCTCAGAAATGGATGCAGGCTCAGGTGGAAGAGCAGCTTCCTATGATATTTATAATATCAAAAATAATGCCTTAAAAGAGTTATACCACTGTGATTGGTCTTATGACGCTCTTGAGGGATCAGGATATTATGCTGTAGGCGGCAAGAAGACTACAGAGAAAAAATATCAAGCTTATTTTAAGAAATATTTTAATCAAAATGATTATAAGCATTACACCTTAACAGAAAATACAGAAGCAAATCGAAATAAAATAAAGTAGGTTCAAAGCAATACCAAGGCTTTAATTTAAAGGTCAGCATGAAAAATCAAAGACTTCCAGATGATCGGTTAGTATTTTACTGATTGCTGGAAGTCTTTTTTTATGCTAATCTGTGTTTGAACCTTGACAATGGTGCGAATCTCAATATGAAAGAGGGGAATAAATATGCAGTATAGACTTGGAACAATAGAAGATTTGAATGAAATAGGTTGCTTAATCGGAAAAGCAATTGAATATATGGAAAGTCAGGATATCTATCAATGGGACGACTTATATCCTACGCAGGATGTTTTTTTAGAGGATATTAATAACAATACTTTATATGTGGCTGTTGAGGCCGATAAGATAATAGCAATCTATGTTATTAGTCAGGAATGTGATGAAGAATACTATCAATGGAAATGGAATAATCCGGAGGAAAGCGCATGTATCATTCATCGCTTATGTGTTTCCCCCGATTATCAGAATAAGGGCATAGGTTCAATGCTGTTATCGCATATTGAGGACCAGGTTAAGGATATGGGGTATTTATCTATCAGACTGGATGCATTTACTAAAAATCCATATGCCCTTAGATTATATGAGAAACATGGTTATGAAAAACGTGGATATGCAGATTGGCGAAAGGGACGTTTTATCCTGATGGAGAAAACTCTTTGATTATGAAAAAGGCTTTTAAAGTCGGCAGCGACTCCAAAAGCCTTTTTTGCCCTGATCATCAATGAGATGCTTATTATACTCAAATAGTTTACTGCGATATTTTATATCTTAAATTGCTTTACTAATTCAATCAGCTTTTCTGATTTCTCATTGGATGTATTGGCCAGGTTTACAACTCTTTCAGCCATTTGAACGATTTCTTCTGTTTTCTTGGCTATATTTGATGCTCCGGCGGCCTCGTCATTGGCAGAGGCGCTGATCTGAGAGATGGCCTGAACCATATTTTGTATGGAGGCCAAAAGCTCCTCAGAGGTTGAACTGAAATCCGTTACGATATCATCCATTACCATTGAGAGCTCATTATATCGTTCACTGGCTTTTACCAAATACTCATAATCACCGAGTACTTTCTTGTCAATAAACTCAACAATATCCATGGAACTCATGGAAAGAGCATTAACAACGGATAGAACGGTATTGGTTACTTCCTGAATACGGGAGGCAGAGCTCTGCGAGCCCTCAGCCAGCTTCCTGATTTCATCTGCAACCACAGCAAACCCTCTCCCTGCTTCTCCAGCTCTGGCTGCTTCAATGGCAGCATTCAAAGCCAGTAAATTGGTTCTGGAGGTAATCTCCAATATAGTGTTAGACAACTCGTTAATCTGATCAACTGCCTGGGCTTGTTCAATTGCACTTTGCAGATTGACTTTGGTTTTACTATATACATCCAGAGCTTCTTGTTTGGATGAAGCGGCTCTTATTTTCATCTCTTTACTCATTTGGCTTACTTTATTTGCTGTGGCAGCACCTTCCTGGGCTTTGGATGCAATGGACTCGATAGCTTTTTCTACATCTAAGGTAATTGCATTCATTTCTTCACTTGAAGCGGCAGTCTCCTCTGTTCCAGCGGATAATTCTTCCGTAGTGGCTGAAATTTCTTCAATACTTTCATCTAAATCTTGCATGTTGGTATTAATGGTATTCATCATTTGGCGAACAATCGCAGATTCATCAGCTACAGCTTTTATCATTGCTCGCATGGAATTTTGCATTTGGTCAAGAGATTTCGCCAGCCTGCCAATTTCATCGCGCTTTTCTAAGAGCTTGTTGGATATCTCCACTGTAAAATCACCGGTAGATATGGTATTAAGATATTCGCTGGTTTTTTTAATTGGTCTGGAAATATTACGTGCAATCAATATGGTTAATCCTATATTAAATAATAGGTAAGAAAGAGAGATAATTGCTAAATTCCTGGTCATAGCAGTTACCTTAGCCATCACCAATGATTTTTCTGCGGTTACAGCCAAAGACCAGTTTGTTCCCTCCACAGGATAATATCCCAAATATTTCGATACACCCTTGTATGTATATTCCCCTACACCGTTTTCTCCTTCAACCATTTTCTTATGAATATGGTATAGCTGTTCTAATTCAGGGTTAACTTCATAGTCGTCAAAAATATTATACATTTCTAAAACAAGATTTATATCATTATGTGCTATTGTAGTACCTTCAGCGTTAATCATATAGATTTCTTGCCCATTTTGCTGCATCTCAGCAATATAGTTGTTTAATTCATTGCCGTCACGTCTTGCTATAAGTACACCTTTTATTTTATCTCCATCCTTAATTGGGACAGCAAAGACTACAACAACGCTGCCGTCAGTTTGGCTGATCATAGGGTCCGATACAGCACTTTCTCCTGATAATGCCTTTATAAAATAATCTCGGTCATGTACATCAACACTAGTTCCAATCGTAGACTCAGTAAGACCATTGGCATCAGCGATCATCATGCTTTTATGTCCACTTCGTTCAACCTCATCCTGAAGAAGTATCAGTTTTTCATAGGTTGTCAATTCGTCCCCATTGAGCCAGGAACTATTGGCCAATGCTTCTAATGCATTAAGCTGAGCATTGATCTTTTCAGAGATTATCTTAGCATCAGCCTGAGCTATCTCTAAGAGATTTTCATTAATGTTTGATTTTAATGCTTCGCTGGAATTGGAGTAAGCACTAAGGCTTAAGCCAATACAAATGATAGATATTATAACTCCAAATAGTATCGTTATTTGTGTTGTAATACTTTTAAATTTCATTTATCAGTCTCCTCTATCAGCCATATTTTAGTCGAATATCATTAATGATGAATGAGCTTCATAAATATCCCGTCGGAAATTTCAGATTAACTTATTCTAATTAGGTATGTTATGTCGTAATTTATATATCAAATTCACACATATTTCTAATGGCAAATGCAGATTTTCTTTAAAACAGTACAAATATACTAGAAGACGATAGATTACCCATCACTGCCAAGTCTCAGTATATCAAGTCTGGACTATGCTTCTCCTTTATGGTACAATGGTATTTATTGACACATCGCATATTGGAGGAGCATTTATGAAGCAACATGCATTGACAGGCGCTTTTAGTAAATTTCGAAACACATTCATAGGGGATCGCAAATTTTATACCACTGTTATTATGCTTATACTGCCACTTATTGTGCAGAATATCATTTCAAACTTTGTTAACCTCTTGGATAACATTATGATTGGGCAGGTAGGAACGGCTCAGATGTCAGGTGTAGCTATCGCCAATCAGCTTATCTTTGTATTTAATCTGACTATTTTTGGTGGTCTTTCGGGCGCAGGTATATTCGGGGCACAGTTTTTTGGCGCAGGAGATCATGAAGGCTTGCGTCATACTGTGAGGTTTAAGCTCTGGACCATTGTTGTCACTTTAGGGATTGCAATCCTTATATTTCTTACCTTTGGAGATCAGTTGATTTCCCTGTATCTGACTGGTGAAGGGGATGTTGCCGAGAGAGCAGCTATGCTGGAATATGGTAGAAGTTATCTTCGGATAATGCTATGGGGATTAATACCCTTCTGCCTGTCACAGGTATACGGTGGAACCCTTCGTGAGATGGGAGAGACCATGATCCCAATGATAGGAAGTTTGGCTGGTGTATTTACCAACCTGTGTCTGAATTACATATTGATCTACGGAAAGCTTGGCTTCCCGGTTTTAGGGGTTGAGGGGGCCGCCATTGCAACGGTCATATCACGTTTCGTGGAGCTTACGATCATTGTTGTATACACCCATAAACATGCCGGCAAATTCCACTTTGTTGAAGGACTCTATCGAACAATAAGAATTCCGAAAAACCTTACCTTCAACATTATAAGAAAGGGATTACCTCTGCTGGTGAATGAGTTCTTCTGGTCCTTGGGTATGACTACTTTGACACAGATTTTCTCCACCCGTGGATTAAATGTAGTTGCAGCCCTCAATATATCAAGCACCATAACAAATTTGTTCAATGTGGTTTTCATTTCCATGGGTTCAGCTGTTGCTGTTATGGTTGGTCAGGCGCTGGGAGCCAATGATATTCCGCGCGCAAAGCAAAGCGCATGGAGGTTAATGTTTTTCAATGTGTGTACTTGTATTGTAGTTGGAGCTCTGCTGATTATTTTGTCTCCATTCCTTCCGAACATTTATAATACGACCGACAACGTTCGTAAGCTGGCTACCCGTTTCATGCAGACAAGTGCAATCTATATGGCAGTTAACGCTGTGTCTCACTGTACCTACTTCGCGATACGGTCAGGAGGCAAAACATTTATAACCTTCCTTTTTGACAGTGCTTATACCTGGTGTATCTTTGTTCCCTTTACTTATGTACTCACACACTTTACAACGCTTGATATCATGCTGCTTTATCCGATTTGCTATTTAGCAGATGTATTAAAATGTATCATCGGTATCATCGTAGTGAAAACCGTAAATTGGGCACAGAATATGGTATCGGATACCGCTTCCGGGGAATGCTTACAGATAGAAGAAAATAGCTAGATAAGTAGTCATGCATTAGACCTGGCCAAAGAAATCATAGAAGATCTCAACAAGCAATGAAAAATAAATAAGAAATCGTCATGGAAGCCCTCATATTGAGGGCTTTTTGATGTTGCAAATTATGATAAGAAATACTATACTCTTATTAAATGAACGCATTCACTGAATAAGGTCAATGCGCCAATGAAAAAATATCAATGGTAAGGACCATTATGGTACAGACTCAAAGGAGGGATAATATGAAAAACTCAGTAAGAAATAAGTTAATTCCCATGATACTGACTATTGTTTTGTGTGGAAATTTGCTCTTTCCACAAACTGTGACTGCTGCAGAACTTACTTTAATGGAACGACTGGCTTCAGCCACAGAGGATCAAACTGCAATTGAGATTGCTTTAAAGCTCAATCCCGGTATCGCACCTGCGGTTGTCCTAGCTTCTCCCGATAACTTATTGGATGCTATTGCAGGAGTACCCTTAGCCAAACAGATAAATGCACCTTTATTGTGGTTGGGGCAGAGTCCCAAGGAAAGTGAGGAAGTCCTTAATTTTATCAATGAACATTGCGATAAGTTGGGGACGATCTATATCCTGGGAAATGAGAAGACCATATCGAAAAGCTTTGAGTCTGCATTAGAGAAGCTAGGCTATAAAAAGACCAGATCAAGCGTCTGGGGGGCAAGAATTCCTATGAGACTGCCGTGGAAGTGGCCCAGAGAGTTGTGTACAAGGGCAATCCCATCTACATAACAAGCGGCGAGAATTATAAGCAAGCCATAGGTGCTGCAGTAATCGCTGGAGTACAGGAGAGTCCGATCCTATTCTTACCCTCCAAGGGGACCATACCGAATAGTGTGATTAATTATTTGAATAAAATGTTGAAGAATGGAGCATCCCTGCAGGTTATCGGTAATACGAAGGTGCTTCCAGATGCAGTGCTTTCTCAACTAAAGACAAAGGTAGAAGGACTAGCCGGCGTAGCGCTGGAACGAGTTAGTGGAACTAACATATATGATCTAACTGCTAATATAAATAAAAAGATATGGTTACCAAAGCATATATGGGAAGGGGAATCAATATCCTGGATATTCCTGACTTCTGGTAAGAGCTATACTGACAGTTTTGCAGGGGCGGTTCTTGCAGGACAAGCCGGAGCTCCTCTCATCTTCGTGGACAGGGACATACCAGAAGTCAGTGCATCTCTGGTAGAAAATATCTATCTGTGGAATAAGAGTAAGGCCAGTTCCATACACCCGCATATCACAATTTTAGGAGGGGGAGAAGTGATACCCCAGGAGACAGTAGCAGAGCTAGATTGTCTCTTCAACCTGGGAGAGTCATTGGCAGGCAAAGCACAGGTTTGGACTTATGCCGAGCTTCATCCCTATAGCGAACCGTCAAATGTTGTTATAGGAGAAGAGAATGAGCTTATTATTACTGATTCCTGGTCCCATACCATCCAAATGATCAGCGATGACAAGATAAGTCTATTGACTGGAAACTACAATGCGTTCGATGAGTACGGAAGACCAATGGGCGGATATAAAAATGGGGATGCGTCTAAGGCCATGTTGAATATGCCAAAGGGCATAGCCAGGGATGAAAATGGACTACTTTATGTGGCTGATTCAGCCAATGGAGCGATCCGTATTGTGGATCAGCAAGGCTTTGTCAGGACTTTGGTGAGTGGGCTGAATTATCCCAGCGGTATTGTGATCAGTGCCACAGGAGATCTTTATGTAACTGAGACCCTGGAACATCGCATTCTTAAGATTAATCCCCAGGGACAATGGACGGTAGTGGCTGGAGGGGGATATAACCTGAAGGACGGCGAAGTGCAGGGAGCCTATGCGGACGGCATTGGGGATAAAGTCCAGTTTAATGAGCCTCATGGCTTGGATATCGATGATGAGGGTAATCTCTATGTGGCGGACAGCGGAAATCAGCGCATTCGCAAGATTAGCCCGGAGGGAGTTGTAACTACGATTGCGGGTTCTGGTACAGATCTGATCTATGACAGCTCCTATATAGCTGGCGGTTACCAGGATGGGCTTGTATCCTCAGCAAAGTTTAACTTCCCCCTTGGCCTGGCTGTTGGAAAAGATAAGTCAATTTATGTGGCAGATTCTTATAATCACTGTATCAGAAAGATTTCCCCGGAAGGAATTGTGAGCACGATAGCAGGCAATACAGAAGCTGGCAAACGAGACGGACTTGCTAATCGCACTCAATTGAATACACCGAGTGATGTTATGATTTTGGACAAAGGAAACTTGCTGATTGTGGATCAAGGAAATGCTCTCATTCGTATCTTTTATCTGAATGATTAGGGGTGAATGCAATGAAGAAGTTCAAATAGAAAGCAATTGTTTCATTTTCTATTGACTCTGCCGTTGCGGAATAGTGTATATCTATACTTATACTTGATAAGGAGGATAATATATGAATGAGCTAATTAAAATCAGGGATGTATCAGTTAAGTACAGTATATCCGCTCGTACGCTTCGCTATTATGAGGATATGGGTCTGATCACAAGCATCCGAAGCGATGATTACGCATACAGGTTGTACGATGAGCGTGCCCTGAAACGCCTGGAGCAAATTTTAATTCTTAGAAAACTGAATATTAGTATAAAAGATATTCAGCGGATATTTCATTCATCCGGTTCCGAAGTGGTCCTGGAAGTACTTGGCAAAAAGGTTGAGGATATCGATGATGATATTGCTCTTTTACACGAACTGAGGGAAATTGTACTAGAATTTATCCATCAAATCGAGCAGGCAGATTTTAATAAAGACTCAGACGTAAAACTTCTTTATGAAAAAGCAAAAGAGATTAAAACACAACTAGTAACTGCAAATTATAATGGTAATCCTTCTATCGTAAATCGTCTGTTGGAAGTCACTGAGAAGCTGGACAAAAAGGTACCGGACATCATGATAGTCAGAATTCCTAAATTTAGAGCAGTAACATCTGGGCTTTTGACCTTTGAAGAGCTTTTTGGGGGTGATTTTGAGCCTTGGCAAGAAGCCCACAAGCATCTCTTTCAACCAGTGATATTCGATTGTCCCGATTTTCTATGCGGAAAAGACGGTATGGCAGAATGGATATGGGCAATCAAAGATGAGGTATCTGAAAGCGATACTGATCCATATGAAATTATTGAATTTCCTGGTGGCTTATATGCAGTCGCTGTTAGCGTAGATGGGGACGGCGAAAGCCATGATAGAGTGAGACAAAAGGTAGAAAAATGGCTGGAAAGCACAAACTTCATGATTGACAGGGACCGTGATCATATGGGGCATATGATTTACGTGGATGATGAAATTAGAGCAGGTCTCGGCTACCATCAAATGAATCTATATGCACCGATAAAACTAAAGGTATCGAGCTGATACCAAGGATGACATGAGGACTTACCATTTGGCGATTCAATGTAAAAACAAAGAGCTGTTATTGGCAGTAATAGAAACAAAGAAGTGCATATTCCTAAAAGGTTCTCAGATGGTCGGTATAGTGCCGATCAATGGGAACCTATTTTTATAGAACATTGGTATGTAAAATGTAAATAGGTATGAATTACCAAGATTTAAAATAATTTACATTACCATTTATTCTATTATTATGATATAATTGCATCCGTCAGAGTTTATACTAGAATACAAATGAGAGGTTATCACATGATTAAAGCACTTATTCTTTTTCTTTTAACTTATGTTCTACTTCTTTTATTGCCGAAGTATAGAGCATATGTTGCATTGGCTTCATCCGCACTTTTTGTTATTCTTGACATTCTACCTTTAAACAAGGTTTTCTTTTCGGTGGATTGGAATGTTCTCATGATGATCGCCGGTACTATGGGTGTTGTATCCCTGTTTATTGAGTCAAAAATGCCGTCACTGCTGGCAGATCTGATTATCAAGAAGACACCCAATGTTAAATGGGCAATTATTTCATTAGCGCTCTTCGCAGGGATCATCTCTGCATTTGTTGATAATGTTGCGACCGTTCTTATGGTTGCCCCTGTGGCACTTACCATCTCGAAGAAGCTGAAGATCTCTCCTGTGAAGAGTATTATAGCTATCGCTATATCCTCCAATCTCCAGGGAGCAGCCACCTTAGTGGGTGATACAACCTCCATTCTTCTTGGTGGTCATGCTGGTATGGACTTCCTGGATTTCTTCGTCTACAGAGGAAAGCCTGGCCTGTTTTGGATTGTTCAAGTTGGAGCGATTGTAGCAACCTTAGTTCTTCTGCTTGTGTTCCGTAAAGAGAAGCAAGGTATTGATGTTACAGATAAAACAGTGGTGAATGATTATTTTCCTACAGTTCTTCTTGTTGGAACAATCGTGTTGCTGATCGTTGCTTCTTTCATTCCTGAGGAGTATAAGCCTTCCATTACCAATGGTCTTATCTGTGTCAGCCTTATGGTAATCGGCTTACTTCGCGAGATTATCCGTTCCCGTAATCTGATATCACTGAAAAGGACACTTAAGGAGATTGACTACTTTACTTTATTGTTACTGGGCGGTCTTTTTATCGTAATCAGCGGTATAACAGAAGCGGGAGTTGTTGACGAGATTAGTAAGCTCTTTGTTAAGATCAGTGGAAATAATGTATTTTTGTTATATACACTTCTTGTTTGGGCTTCCGTGCTTTTCTCAGCATTTATAGATAATATTCCTTATATTGCAACTATGCTCCCCGTTACAGCTGGAATTGCGGGGATTTTGGGAATAGATCCTACTGTTCTCTATTTTGGACTTCTTGCTGGGGCAACCCTTGGAGGTAACTTAACACCGATCGGAGCTTCCGCAAATATTACTGGTCTGGGTATTTTACGAAAGGATGGATACGAAGTTAGTTCAGCGGATTTTATGAAGATCAGTGTTCCTTTTACGCTTGCGGCTGTTACTTCAGGTTATATACTCATCTGGTTAATTTGGCGGTAATAGCAGGACGATAAGAACGATATAAATATTGATTGAATGAACGAATACCCTTGATGTATGTCTGTAATACATCAAGGATATTTTTAGCATATATAAATGTTCCGTATTTAAATAGCAATAAAAGATAATGGGGAAGTCACGAATTGGAGCATTTGACTTGGTAAAGTTTGACATAAATAATTAATTCAGTTATGATTAATATGGAAAATAATACATATTCAATATTATTTACAAGAGGTGAAATCGATGAGAAAAACACTTCAGGATGTGGCAGCCTATTTAAAGGAAATCATGGTACCCGGTACACAGGAAGCCTATGAAATCAAAGCTGTATTTATAAATGCGTTCCCGGAAGAGGACATACGAAAGGGTGTTGCAGCTTTTCGGGTCTTTCTGGAAAGGCTTTATGATGTTTTATACATCAAAGGGGAGCTGTATGATAACTGCAAAAAGATTGCCCATGAATATGAAAATCGTACCACACTTTCGGTATACTATCCTTTTCTTTACTATGTAAGTCTTATTTTAATGAAAATAGGGTATCGTGGCGTACTTGATGATACGGCACAAGCGCTCACCTGTGGACCTGATATATTCCATGGCAAACTGTCTGCTGCCAAAAACCTTGAATGCCTGCGCTTTCTGACAGATTGCGGCATTGACATAGAGGGCATAGATTTAAGTGATAAAAAGCAAAACCTGTCAGAAATCAAAACCATTAAGATTACATATCCGCAGAACCCCATAATGCTGACAGGAATGAAGGTCATGGCAAGCGCTGAAATAGAACATGGTACCCTGGTCAATCAGGATGTATTTTTACGCTGTGATTACGGGGCATTGAAAAAAGAGGATACTGAAGCGCTTTTCATCCTGCAGGATACCATCAGGCCATTATCCTCAGAAGTACAGAAGTTCCTTCTGGAGCTGCACCAACATCATCTTAAGAGGGGACTTAGCAGTGTTGTCGAGATAAAAGGATTTCATATCTATATTAAGTACTCTTATCGACGAAAGGATGTATGGGGAATCAATGCTTCCCTCAACAATGGCTATCATATCAATGTGAAGTCCACAATGACACAGGAATACACTGACAGCATCAAAACCTTTGCAACAAGCTTACAGGAACTGATTGCAAAGGGGTATGGCTGCGGAAGAAAAAGAGAAATTGGTCATTGTGATGGCGGTTGCCGTGGTCTTCCCATATCCTTGGATGATTCGGTGTTAGAGCTGCAAGATGACATAAGAAGATGGCTTGATCTGGAGGTATCATGCCTGCAAAAGAGGAAATAGGTTCAGAATAAAAAAGCAAAGGTCTTCAGACGGTCGGTTACTGAAAGCTGAAGGCAATGCTTAAAAGCTTATAAAATCATTGGTTCCAGTCTATCGGCAATATCGCTGATTGGCTGGAACCATTTTATCATGCTTTATATTTGTAATATGTTTAATATTCATTGACAATCAGGTCTATTCATTATAGACTAGTAGTAAGATGAAGTCGATACTGAATAGACCAAGGAGCTTGCTTATGAATTATTATAAACTTGCTGAAATTGAAGAGAAGTTTGCGGAAATAATCTGGCAGAAGGAACCCATTGGATCCGGTGATCTGGTGAAGCTATGTGAAAAAGAACTGAACTGGAAGAAGTCTACCACCTATACAGTGCTGAAAAAATTATGTGAGAAGGGTATTTTTCAAAATGAAAACGCTCTAGTATCCTCTCTGATCACAAGGGATGAATACTACGCAAATCAAAGCATACGTTTTGTGGAAGATACCTTTGGAGGGTCACTGCCGAAATTTCTAACGGCCTTTATCGGAGGTAAAAAATTAAGTAAGCACCAGGCGGAAGAACTAAAAAGACTCATTGATGAGCATAAGGAGGTGTAGCAGTGAGAGCATTCTTTCTTTCTGTCCTAAATATGAGTCTTACAGCAAGCTATGTAATCCTATGTGTGATAATTCTTAGACTGTTACTCAAAAAAGCGCCCAAGATCATTACCTATGCCTTATGGTCTGTCGTTGCTTTTCGCCTGATCGTACCCTTTTCCTTTGAAAGTATAATCAGCCTTATACCCAGGAATATAAATACTACAGTAGTCCCATACAATACGATCTGGCAGCAAACCCCACAGCTGAGCGGTGGTATTGAGGTAGCTGATTCACAGTTTGTTGAAGCTCTTCCGGAAGCGACTGTCGTGGCTGGTGCAAGTCCATTACAGATCTATACAACTCTT
>JAJUHH010000031.1 GCA_029267975.1 Clostridiales bacterium | reverse complement strand
GGCTCCTGAGGCTGCTCCGAGATTTCAGCTGTCACCCTTGGGTTACATGTGTTATATCGAGGCACGTCCAGTAAAGCAATTGAATAAGTAATATTTATAAAACATGGGGGAGGCTCCTGCAACAGAAGCAAAATACTCTGCCAGCAGGACCTCCCCTTTTTATTACATATCTTATTAGAATATTCTTCCCCTTAACAGTCGATAGGTATAGTAGCCTATAATTGAAACATAAATTCCTTTCACAATATTAAAGGGGGTAATACCGATGAATACCAGGGTATTTAAATCCTTTACCGCAGGAAGGCTGCTTGCCGCAATCCCAACGATGGTTTCCATACCTCCAAAGAGCTTTGCATATAAGGGAAGCATAACAAAGTAGTTGAGTAAGGCGCCTGCAGCTGCAAAGCAAATGGTTGCCACAGCAAACATGAGAACCATATGGAGTTTATCAGATGTAGTCTTCTTACTCACTGTACCATTCAAGCTATCCTTACGAAGCTTCTTTTGGTTTCTTATCTTATACATAAATCCTAAGGGGATAATATAGGCACTGCCGATCAGGAAATTAGCTAATTCTCCAATCATCCCTGTACTGGAAGCAGTCAGGGCCTTGATCAGATTCTTCACAAATTCTACAAGTACTCCGGCAAAAGGCCCAAACTGCAATGCGGCGATCACCGCCGGAATATCACTGAATTCAAATTCCAAGAAACCTAAAAACTTAAAGGGTAAGTGAACCAGCATTAATACATAAGCCAGAGCGGATAATAGGCCCACCATAACAATCTTTCTGGTTGAAAATGCAACACTTCTTTGACTGCTTACTGCGTTTGACTTCATACAATTCTCTCCTTTTCAATGGCAAAGGAAAAATTCTGGGTTAGTATTTCGCTATGATTGCTATGCAAATAAATAACCCCGATTTTAATTATCTTAAAATCGGGGCCTTATATAGCATAAATCATTGCGTTTTCTTCTCACATCCAGACTTTACTGTCGGTTTTGGAATTACACCAAATCAATCCTCGATGACTTACATAGCATCTTGGAGTCGCGGACTATACCGCCGGTCGGGAATTTCACCCTGCCCCGAAGAATTTACCTTTTATTTAATTTGTATCATCATCATACACCGGAAGCTGTTAAATGTCAACTACCATTTTCAGTGGGTCTGCCCGCAGCAGAAGAGTTCGTTGCTGTTCACACTTATCAGTATTCTTACACTTAAGATCTCTACAAAGGAATTCTCTTACAGCTTCATGGATAGCTGTATCCTCTTCTTGGCCGCATCCACGCCGATGACCTTGACCTCTACAATGTCACCCACACTTACCACATCCAGAGGGTGCTTTACAAATTTCTTGTCTGACATTTGGGAGATATGCACAAGTCCGTCCTGATGAACTCCGATATCAACAAATGCTCCAAAGTCTATGACATTACGGACCGTTCCCTTGAGTATCATGCCCTCCGTCAAATCCTTGATTTCTAATACATCGGTACGTAGGATCGGTTTGGGCATCTCATCACGGGGATCCCTGCCCGGCTTCTCCAGCTCTTTGATGATATCCATCAGAGTGATCTCACCGATTCCCAACTCTTCGGCCAGCTTATGCTTATCCCTGATTTTCTTGCCAATTGTGATAATATCCTCTGAGCCTTCAGTACTCTCAGCATTTGCTTTTTGGATTGCACCGCTTGGTACTCCACCATTCTGCGACCCATTACTTTGGGTTCCATCCGGAAGTGGGTTCATTCCCATGGCTGCTGCCAGGGCTTTGCCCAAGGCGGTATTCTGTGTCTTTACCGTAATGGATTTCTGTTTACTCTCAGGTTTTCTTTCTGTCTTCTTTCCTTGCTCTGCCTTTTTCAGCGGCTCAGCCGCTTTTTGCTTCATAGCCCGGGCCTGTATCTCTTTTACATCCTCAAGGGTCATACCCAATTTAGCAAGTAAGGCCTGGGTTGCTTCATAGGATTCCGGATGAACACCGGTTGCATCAAGCGGATTATCTCCTCCCAGTATTCTCAAAAAGCCAGCACACTGTTCGAAGGCCTTGGGACCAAGCTTAGCAACCTTCAGCAGCTCTGCACGGCTTCGGAAGCGTCCGTTTGCTTCACGATAAGCAACAATATTCTTGGCTATGGTCTTGTTCACTCCGGATACATGCTCCAGTAAGGATACGGAGGCAGTGTTTAGATCGACACCGACTTTATTTACGCAGTCTTCCACGACTCCGGCTAATACCTCTCCAAGCTTCTTTTGATTCATATCATGCTGATATTGACCAACACCTATGGACTGAGGGTCGATCTTAACCAGCTCTGCCAGAGGATCCTGAAGCCTGCGCGCAATGGAGGCGGCACTTCTCTGCCCCACATCGAAGTTAGGGAACTCCTCGGTCGCAAGCTTGCTGGCAGAATATACCGAAGCCCCTGCTTCGTTTACAATAATATATTTTACCGGTTTATTCAATTCCTTCAATAATTCAACAATAATCATCTCGGACTCTCTGGAGGCAGTACCGTTACCGACGGAGATTAAGGTGATATTGTATTTGTCGATTAATTTTTTTACCGTAGCCTTAGCCTCTTCCACTTTGTTCTGAGGCGCAGTCGGATAAATTACGGCAGTATCCAAAACCTTACCGGTGCTGTCCACTACCGCAAGCTTACAGCCGGTACGAAAGGCCGGGTCCCATCCTAATACAACATGTCCGGCAATCGGAGGCTGCATCAGAAGCTGTTCCAGATTCTTGCCGAATACCCTGATCGCACCGTCTTCCGCCTTTTCCGTCAGCTCATTTCTGATCTCACGTTCGATGGCAGGGGCAATCAGACGCTTATAGCTGTCTTCCACCACTGCTTTTAAAATGTCATTGGTATACTCATTATCTTTAAGGATCACCTTTTTCTCCAGATATCGGAGTATTCTTTCCTCTGGTG
Organism: Clostridiales bacterium; assembly: GCA_029267975.1. GTDB lineage: Bacteria > Bacillota > Clostridia > Lachnospirales > Lachnospiraceae > Mobilitalea. The sequence goes on along the minus strand of JAJUHH010000031.1, from coordinate 10,299 downwards.
CAAGAACCTTCACCGTCAGGACCTTTTCGTTTTCACCCCGATTAATGGCCAAAATCCTATGACCTGCCAGTTTTATGAGACTTTCTTCAAAGTTATAGTACATCTCATAAACGGACTCCTGCTTCTCATCCTTAGCAGTAGAGCTCAAGGTTCCTTCCTTCATGGTAACCTCTCGAATATAGCTGCGGTGCTCTGCTTCATCAGAGATATCCTCGGCAATGATATCCATGGCTCCGGCGATTGCTTCCTCAACAGTTCTTACTTCCTTTTCTTCAGAAAGGTAGGCTTCTGCTGCTTTTTCAACAGGCTCTGCAATTTCCTGGTCAAGAATGATTGCTGCTAAGCCATCCAGTCCCTTTTCCTTGGCAATGGTGGCTCTGGTTCTTCTCTTGGGACGGTAAGGACGATAAAGATCCTCCACCACTACTAAGGTTGTGGCAGCCTGAATCTGAGCCTTTAACTCCTCTGTTAATTTGCCCTGCTCCTCTATGCTGCTAAGAACCTGTGCTTTCTTATCCTCAAGATTACGAAGATACTGGAGTCTTTCATGAAGATTACGCAGCTGTTCGTCATCCAGGGAACCGGTTGCCTCCTTACGGTATCTGGCAATAAAGGGAATGGTATTCCCTTCATCAATTAATTTTACTGCGGCTTCTACCTGTTCCAGACGGATACCGAGCTCCTCTTTTATTTGCTTTAAAATATCCATAGTACTGCTCCTTAAATCACAATATCGTAAAACCCTCCCAGAGTGTCAAAAAGCCGCCTGTATATACAGCTACGGTATTCCATATAAGTGTACCTTTGACACACTGTGTATATTAATTTTTCACCATATTTAATCATACCATCCGAAAACATGAAAAGCAACTTTATTCTGCCTGGCCAAATCGTCCTGGCCTGTGTCAGCCTTGCAGCCCGCCTATACAGTCTGACGAGGGCTGTGGGTGTGAACGGGAGCATAGCTACGGCAAGGCACAGCATAAGAGCTGTTGTATTACGTATATGCCAGAAAGGAAAGAATACGCAATACAACAGCTCTTTTCAGTCAATATTCCATGAAGTGATTTATTTAATCAGGCCATAATCTTATGGTCTTAAGGAGGAAGCATAAGCTATCCCGGTATTTAGATATGAGACAAAGAAAACTTCTCATGAACTGCGTTCATGGCCTTATCCACATGTGCCTCATCAATCAATACCGTTACTCTGATTTCGGAGGTGGAGATCATCTTGATGTTCACTCCAACATCATACAGGGCCTCAAACATCTTGGCAGCAACACCGGCATTGGACATCATACCTGCACCAACAATGGAAACCTTTGCAACCTCGCATTCCACATCGATTTTCTGGCAGCTCAGGCTGCCTGCCCTATGTCTCTCAAGAATTGCAACCGCCTCATCCAGATCGTCTTCTTTGACCGTAAAGCTAATATCCTTGGTACCGTCTCTTCCGACTGACTGCAGGATAATATCAACATTTACATTGTGCCTTGCCAAATGATTAAATAATTTAAATGCCACTCCAGGCTGATCCTCTAATCCGATTACGGCGATACGTGCTGTGTTCTTGTCACATGCTACACCACTAACGAGCATTTTTTCCATTTTAACTGCCTCCTTAACTACAGTACCCTCTGATAAATTTAAACTGGAACGAACTACCAACTGAACTCCATATTTCTTTGCCATTTCCACGGAACGGTTGTGAAGAACACCTGCTCCTAAAGATGCAAGCTCCAGCATCTCATCGTAGGTAATCTCCTCCAGTTTCCTGGCGGTGGGGACGATTCTTGGATCAGCGGTAAATACACCGTCAACATCGGTGTATATCTCGCAGGCGTCTGCATGAAGCGCTGCAGCCAGGGCAACTGCCGTGGTGTCAGAACCGCCTCTGCCAAGGGTGGTATAATCATCAAATTTATTTACACCCTGGAAGCCTGTAACCAGAACCACGCGTTTCGCTTCCAGTTCATTTTGTATTCTTTCGGTATCAATACGCTTTAAACGTGCATTGCCATACACGCTGGTGGTATGCATAGCTACTTGATAAGCATTTAAGGAGATTGCAGGTATACCCAGGGTATCCAGTGCCATTGCCATCAGTGCCACGGATACCTGCTCACCGGTAACCATCAGCATATCCAGCTCTCTTTTAGATGCATTGGGATTAATCTCCCTTGCCTGAGCAAGGAGGATGTCTGTCTGCTTACCCATCGCTGACAGAACAACTACTACCTCATTTCCTTTTTTATACTCTTCCGCAATACGTCTGGCAACATTAAAAATCCTATCCTTGTCACCTACGGAAGTGCCGCCAAATTTCTTTACTATTAACATAGCTGCCTCCTACATACTAAGTTTATGCTCACAGACCCAGGCCCGTGATGGTATGCTGTACGTTTAAGTGTGACCCTTAATTATCCTGACTCGCATACGCGGTGCAGGATTATTCACACCAATAACCTGTTAATTAATGTATATCCGTCCATTACTACGTTCCCACTGATCTTTGCTTCTTCTTCATTGTAAAGCCAGCTATGCTTTTGATTTGATCTGCTATCATATAGCAGATAGGGCACAGGATCGCTGGTATGAGTTCTGCACCAAATCGGCGTGGGATGATCAGGCATGACAAGCATTCGGTATGGCTCACCTGATTCCTGCATCTTTTCCATAATAATTTTTATTACCCTCTGATCCAGGTATTCTATGGCTTTGATTTTATTTGTCACACTGCCCTGATGACCCATCTCATCAGGTGCCTCTACATGAACATACACGAAATCATAATCTTCTTCAAGTAAAACTTTGATTGCAGCCATTGCCTTGCCTTCATAATTGGTTTCCAGGGTACCATTCGCTCCGGGAACCTCGACTACCTTCATTCCGGCTCCCACAGCAATCCCCTTCAGTAAGTCAACAGCGGATATCATCGCTCCCCTGACATGATTCTTTTGCTCAAAGGAGGTAAGGGCAGGCTTGGTTCCCGCTCCCCAGAACCAGAGAGAATTTGCTTTCCCCAGTCCCTTTTCCTTCCTTGCTATGTTCAGCGGATGATGATTGAGAATATCAAAGCTTCGCTTCATCATCGCCTTTAGTCGGGGCTCCTTGGGCAGATACTCGCCTATCACCCTTCCCAGTATGTCGTGCGGTTGGACGAGATCAATTACCTGTCCCTGATCCCAGATTGTGAGATGCCTGTAGCTGGTACCAACATAAAAGCGATAGATCTCATCCTCTAATTCCTTCTTTACAGCTTCTATCAGAACAGCTGCATCCTCCGTGGAAATCTCACCGGCGCTATGATCCAAAATGGTTCTATGTTCATAAGGAAGCTCTTCCTCTGTCAGTGTAACTAAGTTACAGCGGAGCGCTATGTCCGTCTCTTTTAAGTCTACACCAATACTTAAGGCTTCCAGGGGAGAACGTCCGGAATAATATTCTTTCGGATTGTATCCCAGTACCGCCAGGTTGGCGGTATCACTTCCGGGTTTCATTCCCTTTGGTATGGTATATGCAAGACCCAGCTCTGATCGCTTTGCCAGCATATCCAACTGTGGCGTGGCCGCAGCCATCAAAGGTGTCCTGTTGTCCAGAACGGCCAGGGGCTCATCAGCCATGCCATCTCCCAGAACAATAATGTATTTCATGATATTCCTCCATGCTGGTTAAAATCTTACGCGAATTACACTAATAAGTCCATCCAGCTCCTTTTCCTTCTCCTTAATATCCTCCTCTGTAATACTGGAGGTGAGGAAAGCATATTCTCCCGTAACTTCCGGTGTACTTACCTCTTCCACTTGGCCAAAAAGCCTGCCAACCTCTTCCTTAATATCCGGCTGATCCGCCTTTACCCGAAGGAAAAATCTATGCTGTACCTTATTAATGTTGGTTAATTCCAGTTTCTTACTGCTCCAGATCGTCCAGATATTTTTACCGATATGCTTGGCGGCATCCACAACATCCGCTACAACTGCGCTGGCAGTAGGCAGCTTTCCTGCGCCGCTGCCGTAGAACATTACGTCACCGATTACGTTACCTCTTACAAAGATTCCATTAAATACGTCATTAACACTATATAAGGGATGGTTGGCTTTTATGAGTACCGGTGCAACCATTGCATATACCTTGGAATCCGTCCCCCGGATACTGGAGGCAAATAGTTTGATCCTTGCACCCATAGCCTTGGCATACTTAATATCCGCATCGGTAATCTTTGTGATTCCTTCTGTGTAAATATCTTCAAAATCCACCTGCATACCAAAGGCCAATGAGGATAGGATTGCAATCTTTCGGCAGGAATCATGTCCTTCCACATCAGCTGCCGGGTTACGTTCCGCATAACCCATCCTTTGAGCAGTGGCTAAAGCTGTATCAAAGTCGGTGCCATCCTCACTCATTTTCGTTAAGATATAATTGGTGGTACCGTTTAAGATACCTGTGATTTCTACGATTTCGTCCGCAGTCAGTGACTGGTTCAGCGGACGGATGATGGGAATGCCGCCTCCCACACTTGCTTCAAAGAGAAAGTTAACATCCCTTGCTTTGGCAAGATCAAGTAACTCTGCCCCGTGCTTGGCTACTAATTCTTTATTGGAGGTGACAACGCTTCTTCCGCTTAAAAGCGCTTTCTTCACAAAGGTATAAGCAGGTTCCACTCCGCCCATTGCCTCAACAACAATCTTGATCTCAGGGTCTTCAAAAATAATATTAACATCATGAACCAGCTTCTCCATAATCGGATCACCCGGAAAATCTTTCTTATCAAGTACATACTTGATGTTAATCTGATCACCGGCCCTCTTGCTGATACTTTCACCATTGGTATTCAATACTTCAACAACACCGGAGCCTATGGTGCCGTATCCTAAGACTGCTATATGAATCATCGTTGCCCTCCTGTTCCTGCTGTAATCTATCTTATTTTATAACACTAAAGTTTGAGCCGGGGATTACATTGGCACAAACTTTCGTGTGAACATTGCCTGCTATTTTATTCTCTGGAAACCAGCTTTACATAATGTACACCATCAATGGCTTCGATTGAATTCACCATATCCGAAGTGCTGTCTGACTGGGGAAGGATCTCCACACTCAAAGTCAATACAGCAATTCCGTTTACCGGAATACTCTGATGGATGGTTAGGATGTTGGCTTCACATTTTGCTACCTGGCTTAACACTCTGGACAGTAAGCCTGGCTTATCATCCATCTGGAGCATAAAGGTAATGGTCTTGCCCCTGGTGTTCTCAAAAAAAGGAAAGATATCGTCCTTATATTTATAAAAGGAACTTCTGCTGATTTCTACTGCATCTGTTGCTTCCTGCACCGTCATGACCCGCTCAGAATCAAGTAGACGCTTTGCTTCTACCACCTTAAGCAATACCTCCGGTACAGCTTTCTTCTTCACAATAAAATATTGATCATCATTCATGCGATCACGCACCTCCTGAGTTTTTTCAGGGTAAGTATATGTACTTAGGGTACTGATTGTATGTGCATCAAATACAATTGTCTTTCATAGAAAGATATACTACCATAATATTATTCACAATGCAATAGCATTTTACCACCTTCCAGGCAAAAAATAAAGATTTGTTACTTATGCTCGATTTATTAGGTTATTTATGCATGTTTTTGTATATAAATTAATTATTTTGTTCCTCCTGATTCTAATCTAAGAGCCGGCAAGTATAATCCTGCTTCTCCGAAATATCAGGCAGCCATAGAACATGATTACCAAGTAGATGTTGATTCATACAAAAGGGGCATGCTTTAATCTCAACATTTTTCGTCGGGATTATAACACGCCCTTGTAAATGAATGAAATACAACTTTCATCCTATAATATCTTCGATAAAAATTCCTTTAATCTTGGATGACTTGGATGGTCAAAGAATTCCTCCGGAGTATTCTGCTCCACGATCTTCCCCTCATCCATAAAGAGGATACGGGTAGCTACCTTTCTGGCAAAGCGCATCTCGTGGGTAACAACCACCATAGTCATACCTTCGTCAGCCAGCTGCGCCATCAGATCCAGCACTTCTCCAACCATCTCCGGGTCCAGTGCGGAGGTAGGCTCATCAAAAAGCATCACATCCGGATTCATGGCAAGGGCACGAATAATTGCAATTCTTTGCTTCTGACCGCCGGAAAGCTGATTTGGATAAGCCTCCGCCTTCTCTGTCAGTCCAATTCTCTGAAGCAGCTCATAAGCCTTCTCCTTTGCCTCTTCCTTGGTCATCAGGCCCAGCTTCACGGGAGCCAGGGTAATGTTCTCCAGAACGGACAGGTGGGGAAAAAGATTAAACTGCTGAAACACCATTCCCATCTTACAGCGGATTCTATTAATGTCGGTCTTCTTATCAGTAATATTCATGCCTTCAAACCAGATCTCTCCGCCAGTGGGTGTTTCTAATAAATTTAAGCAGCGTAAGAAGGTTGACTTTCCTGAACCGGAGGGTCCGATCACAACTACCTTTTCACCTTTTTGTATGGTTTCATCAATTCCGTTTAAAACCATATGGTTTCCAAATGATTTTTGCAAATTCTTAGTGACGATCACCCTTAGCCATCCTCCTTTCAAATATGCTTAGCAGCTTAGACAATCCAATAACCATAATGAGATAGCAAATCGCAGCAATCACAAGCGGCGGGAGGATATCCCAGGTTCTGGAACCCACATACTGGGCTGCCTTGGTTAAGTCGGTCACAGCAATGACACCTGCAACAGAGGTTTCTTTGATCAAGGTAATAAATTCATTCCCTAAGGCAGGCAAAATATTACGTACCGCCTGAGGCAATATAATCATACGCATGGTCTGGACATAATTTAATCCAAGAGAACGGCCAGCCTCCATCTGCCCCCGATCAATGGACTCAATTCCCGCTCTGATGATCTCTGCAACGTAAGCTCCTGAGTTGATACCAAAGCAAACAGCACCTACCACCAGCTCATTGGTATTGCGGGAGGTAAAGATGAGATTATAAATGATCAGCAGCTGCACCATCAGAGGGGTGCCACGGATAATATTTATATATAGGTTGCAGATTGCCTGAAGCCATCTTGCATTGGAGTTAATGGCAGTCACCTTAATGACCGCAACTAAAATTCCGATGGCGATACCAAGCAAAATAGCAAAAAAGGATATCAACAAGGTAACCTTCAAACCGTCAAGGTATGCAAGGTAACGTTGACCCGGAATTAACGCATTATAGAATGAATTGTATAAATTAACGAGCAATTTTCTACCTCCAACATTCAATTAATAACTACCTACGAATAAATAGAGGCTGTTGTTTAGATAACAGCCTCCTTGGCATTCGTTAGATTTCAATCCCTAAGCTTCTTATTTGCTCGTATGATTAGCAGTAAATTCCTCAATCTTTCCAGTATCCTTTAACTCCTGGATAACGGTATTGATTTGATCCAATAATTCTTTGTTGCCCTTCTTCACGGCAATGGCATATTTATCCTGGAAGAGAACTCCGTCCAGAATTGTCAATTCAGGGTTTGCAGCCACCAGCTCCTCAGCGGGATACTGGTCCATAACAATACAGTCAATCTTGTTGTTCTTTAAGTCCTCTGCCGCCTGTGCAAATTTGGTATAGCGTCTGATTTCTTTAGCAGCAATATTCTCTTCTACGTAGAAGTCAGCGATATTACCCTGCTGAACGCCAACAATCTTATCTGCAAGATCGTCATCGGATACAACTGTGACTGCGGGTGTCGCCTTGTTCACAACAACAACCTCTGTAGAATCTACATAATCGATAGAGAAGTCCATTACCTTCTGACGCTCTTCATCCACAGATACACCGGCTGCCACAAAATCAACACTACCGTTCTGTACCGCAAGCAATGCGCCGTCAAAATCCATATTCTTTATCTCTAATTCCTTACCCATGGCATCAGCAATAGCCTGGGCAATGTCCATATCTACACCGACAACCTTATCTCCCTCCATATATTCATAGGGAGCAAATCCGGCTTCTGTACCAACGATCAGTTTGTTATCTTCCTGACCAGCTGTGTTGGAGCTGTCTCCACTTGAAACATTTCCATCTGACTTTGTTCCGCAGCCTGCGAATAAAGCAGCTGTAATTGCAGTGACAAGCATCATGCTTACTAATTTCTTTTTCATTCTTCATCCTCCATACAAACTAGTATTTCCTATGGTCAGGAACTTACTAATTCAACATACTCTTAATATTCTGCTCTTCCTCGGATAAAATTCCATCACCGTTCAGAATTGTGATCAGGCGATCATCCAAACTGGTGATCTTCTTCATATAAGAAGTATCCTTACTTTTTACCACATCCGGTACCTCAAAGATCTGATCTCCTTCAAACTGAATAATCTCAGACATTTGATCAATTTCGTAGGCGATTAAATTTCCATTGGAGGTCGTGATAATAAATCTGGTACTATCACTGGCAGGAATATCCTCTAAGTTAAATTTTCTGCGTAAGCTGTAAACCGGGATAACATCACCTCTTAAATTGATGACGCCCTTAAAATTCTTTGACAGCTTCGCTTTGGGCTCTATGTCCATGTAATTCTCAATGGTGTTTACATCCATGATGTCAAATCCGTATTCTTCTTCTCCAACCTTGAAAACAGCTATTTTTGTACTTTGCATAGGTATCCTCCTTATTCGGAATCATTGTTGCTGCCATTTTGCGCATTCCATTTTAAATAAGCGTTGATAAACGGATCCAGATTGCCATCCAGAACGCTGATTGCATTACCTACTTCTTCATTGGTACGATGGTCCTTCACCAGAGTATATGGCTGCATGACATAGGAGCGTATTTGATTGCCCCATGCGATGTCCTTAACCTCACCGCGTATGCCTGAGATTTTCTCCTGGTTCTCCTGCTGCTTTAATAAATACAGCTTAGCCTTCAGCATCTTCATTGCCTTATCTTTATTCTGAAGCTGGGACCGTTCATTCTGGCATTGAACCACAATGTTGGTGGGAAGATGGGTAATACGGATTGCCGATGAAGTCTTGTTGACATGCTGACCTCCCGCTCCACTGGACCGATAAGTGTCTATGCGAATGTCCTCATCATTAATCTCAACACCCATATCTTCTTCGATATCCGGCATGACATCACAGGATACAAAGGAAGTCTGCCGCTTACCTGCTGCATTAAAGGGAGAGATACGGACCAGGCGGTGTACTCCTCGTTCTGACTTCAAGTAACCATAGGCATTGTCACCATTCACCTGCAGGGTAACGGATTTCAGTCCTGCTTCTTCTCCCTCCAGGTAGTCGATCACTTCTGTTGAAAAGCCCTTTTTATCCGCCCATCTCTGATACATACGAAACAGCATGCTTGCCCAGTCACAGCTTTCGGTACCGCCGGCACCTGCATGAAGGGTAATAATTGCATTGTACTTATCATATTCACCGGATAAGAGCGTTCTTAGCTTCAGCTGCTCCAACTCCTGGGTAAAGAGTTCAAGGGCTTCTTTTATCTCGGGAATTAAGCTCTCATCGTTTTCCTCATAGCCCATCTGAATTAAGGTCTGAACATCTTCAAATCTTGTTTTCAAACGCTGATACTCTTCCAGGGTATCCTTGAGATTCTTTAATTCCTTCATGTACTCCTGGGCTTTCTCGGTATTATCCCAAAAACCGGGTTCTTCCATGGTTTGTTCGATTTCTCTGATTCTCAGGCTTTTATTAGCCAGGTCAAAGTGAATCCCCCACTTCAATTAATGGCTTTTCGTAAGTATTTAATGTATATTTATACTGATCTAACTCTACCATTTAATCACCTCTTTCAGTATTATAATTTAATATTTATAAAATCTCAACTATTTTTTTGCATATAAATACATTTCTTTTTCCATGCCCTAAAAATCTGCAAGACCCCCGCCAACCTGGCGAGGGCATTGCAAATTAAATATTCTTACCGCAACAATGCTTATATTTTCTTCCGCTTCCGCAAGGACAGGGATCGTTTTTTCCGACTTTTGGCATCTCGCGGACAAAAGTGCCTTCCGTCTCGCTTTCCCAGAAAACTTTTTCGGTCTCGGGTTGGCCGCTCTCGGCCCGAAGTTCTCTCAGCCTTTGTCTGAGTCGCTCAGACTCTCTTTTTTTCTCTTCCTCGCTTTTGAAATATGCCCAACTGCTCAGTTCGCTAATCGTGTCATCAACCAAATCGTATTCTGGATTTTCATCAAAATCTTTTAATTTGTCATCTTCCCACAACTGCTGAAAATCCTCCCAATCGCCCAAAACCGTCAAGTCAACAACATCGTCGTCAAAACTTTTTTTG
>JAJUHH010000030.1 GCA_029267975.1 Clostridiales bacterium | reverse complement strand
GGCAGAAATGCCGGAGCATTGTTTTGTCATGCTGTCAAGGGCGGCGGTAGCCTGCCAACAAACTATATCTAGCAATTTTCAAGGTTCTGATTGAGCCAAATTTCCAGGCTACGGGTTTTCATACGTTACTTTACACTACCTCGTTTGATTATCAGTATATATGCCATTTATAAGGAATTTATAAGGATTAATAAAATTTATTAGGCATTCCATCCTTGCGAACACTATAAATAAAAGCGAACGGTATGTCAAGAGAACTCTGATAATCAGAGCCTCCTGAGATACCGTTATTATTTACTAGATTACACCGTAACCCGGACTTAATCTCAAAATTGACCCGTTGGACAATCGGCTTACGTCCTTAATTACAGTTCTCGCATGTGATACCCGAGTCAGGTTTATTCGTAAATAGGAATAGAACGTGAATTCGGTGTTAAGCATAATGTCGTAAACGGTTGTTCAAATGGACCCACATAAACTTTTTCATTTTGCCGTGGGTTTCCCATAAAATCCTCTGCGATAATTAAGTCCGTCCCATCTGGGTTTTCATAGCGTGCTCCGGTTTGAAAATAAATATCAAGATATAATTTTCGCAGGTAAGTTTGTGGTTAAAACTCACCTGCGAAAACTAAGAACCTATTCATCCACTCTATTATATTGCATTAAGCGTATTCTTCTTTCATCCGTTTCATATAATCATCGAAGGTTGCAATCAGGCTCCATAGCTCTTTCTATAAGCCTTAGCTTCTTCAAATCCGATCATAAAACCAATACTTTGAATTCGCCTACTTTTGATTCAATACAGCCTGGTGCTTAAACAACACAGAACGTTGTTTGCAGAACAAGCTGTATAACGAAAGGCAGCCCAGATGAACTGCCTTTCTATATATTGATATTATTTATTGTTAAGGACAGCCTGTGCTGCTGCAAGTCTTGCGATCGGCACACGGAAAGGTGAGCAGGATACATAGTTCAGACCAACCTTATGGCAGAACTCAACGGTAGAAGGATCTCCACCATGCTCGCCGCAGATACCAAGCTTGATGTCAGGTCTGGTTGCACGGCCCTTCTCAGCAGCCATCTTTACTAACTGACCAACACCTTCCTGATCAAGTCTTGCGAATGGATCAGACTCATAAATCTTGGTCTTGTAGTAAGCATCCAGGAACTTGCCTGCATCGTCACGGGAGAAGCCGAAGGTCATCTGTGTTAAGTCGTTGGTACCGAAGGAGAAGAACTCAGCTTCTTCAGCAATCTCATCAGCAAGTAATGCTGCACGAGGGATCTCGATCATGGTACCTACATGGTACTCGATGTCGGAACCTAATTCCTTCTTTACAGCTTCTGCTGTCTCAACAACGACATCCTTAACGAACTTAAGCTCTTTCTTCTCGCCAACCAGCGGGATCATGATCTCAGGAACGATATTGAAGCCTTTTTCCTTCTTAACTTCGATCGCAGCTTCCATAACTGCTCTGGTCTGCATTCTTGCGATCTCAGGATAGGTTACAGCAAGACGGCAGCCTCTGTGACCCATCATGGGGTTGAACTCGTGTAAAGAATCACAGGTAGCCTGTACTTCCTCAACTGTAAGACCCATATCCTTTGCTAATGCAGCAATATCCTCAGGGTTGGTAGGAACGAACTCATGTAACGGGGGATCCAGGAAACGGATGGTAACCGGTCTGCCTTCCATTACTTCGTAAAGTCTCTTGAAGTCACCCTTCTGGAAAGGAATTAACTCATTAAGAGCAGCTTCTCTTGCTTCAACAGTCTTGCTCAGGATCATCTTTCTGATCTTAGGAATTCTGTCAGCTTCGAAGAACATGTGCTCTGTACGGCAAAGACCGATACCTTCTGCACCAAACTTCACAGCGTTAGCTGCATCAGCAGGTGTATCTGCATTGGTTCTTACCTTCAGTGTTCTGATCTCGTCAGCCCACTTCATAATTCTATCAAAGTTACCACTGATTGAAGCTTCTACTGTGGGGATATCTCCAACGTAGATGTTACCTGTGGAACCGTCTAAGGAGATGTAATCTCCTTCTTTTACTGTAACACCGCCAAGGGTGAATAACTTAGCTTCTTCATCGATTACGATTTCGCCGCAACCGGATACGCAAGCTGTACCCATACCACGAGCAACAACGGCTGCATGGGAGGTCATACCACCACGAACAGTTAAGATACCTTCAGCTGCATGCATACCTTCGATATCCTCAGGTGAGGTCTCAAGACGAACCAGGATAACTCTCTCACCCTTGTCATGATGATTCTTAGCATCTTCAGCAGTAAAGTATACTCTACCAGCTGCTGCACCGGGAGATGCAGGAAGAGCGCTGCCAACAGGCTTAGCTTCCTTCAGAGCCTTAGCGTCAAAGGTAGGATGTAATAACTGATCTAAGGACTTAGCTTCAATTCTCTTGATTGCTTCTTCCTTAGTGATCTTGCCTTCGTCCACTAAATCACATGCGATCTTTAAAGCTGCAGGAGCAGTTCTCTTACCGTTACGAGTCTGTAAGAAGTAAAGCTTACGATCTTCGATGGTAAACTCCATATCCTGCATATCTTTGTAGTGGTTCTCAAGCAGGTTAGCAATTCTCATGAATTCCTGATATACCTCAGGCATATCCTGCTCTAACTTGGTGATAGGCTGAGGAGTTCTGATACCAGCAACAACGTCCTCACCCTGAGCATTGATCAGGTACTCACCATAGATCTTTGCTTCACCAGTGGAAGGATTACGGGTAAATGCAACACCGGTACCGGAGGTATCACCCATGTTACCGAATACCATGGCCTGAACGTTAACTGCAGTACCCCAGTCGCCAGGGATATCGTTCATTCTTCTGTAGTAGATAGCACGAGGGTTGTCCCAGGAACGGAATACAGCGGTAACAGCTTCGATTAACTGATCTGCAGGATCCTGAGGGAAATCTGTACCTTTTTCAGCCTTATATAAAGCCTTGAACTGAGCGATAACTTCCTTTAAGTCATCAGCAGTCAGCTCGGTGTCATAATGAACACCTTTCTTCTCTTTGATCTCATCCAGAACTCTTTCGAACTTGGACTTGCTGATCTCCATAACAACGTCAGAGAACATCTGGATAAATCTTCTATAGGAATCATATGCAAATCTTGGATTACCGGTTTTCTTTGCAAAGCCTTCTACAGCCGCATCCGTTAAACCTAAGTTCAGGATGGTATCCATCATACCAGGCATGGAAGCTCTGGCACCGGAACGAACGGAAACAAGTAAGGGATTTTCGGTATCACCGAATTTCTTACCCTGCTGCTCCTCAAGAATCTTTAATGCATCAAAAATCTGAGTCTTGATTTCTTCTCTGATTTTCTTGCCGCTATTATAATAGTCTGTACAAGCTTCAGTTGTCACAGTGAAGCCTTGGGGAATCGGAAGCCCTAAATTAGTCATTTCTGCTAAGTTAGCGCCTTTACCACCAAGAAGGTTCTTCATGTCTGCCTTACCTTCTTTGAACAAATAAACCCATTTTGTCATTTTGTAAGTGCCCTCCTAAATTATTTTAATCATTACATGTTATATAGTATCACAGGGAATAGGATGTTAAAGCATTATGCGAAACCTTTCACCTAATGCTTTAACACCCTATTCCTCTATTGAACCCAATAGATTATGACCATTAGAGAGTATAACATAGAATCTTGTAATAAGAAAAGCCTTTTTTTCTAAAATTTAAATTTATTCTCAAAATATGTCTTAAGGTCTTCTATCTTGATTCTCTCCTGAGCCATGGTGTCCCGGTCACGCACGGTAACTGCTCCGTCGCCTTCTGATTCAAAATCGTAGGTGATGCAGAAAGGTGTACCAATCTCATCCTGTCTGCGGTAACGCTTGCCGATATTGCCTCTATCATCAAACTCACAGTTATAAGTCTTGCAAAGCTCCATATAAATCTTCTCTGCAGGCTCAGACAGCTTCTTGGATAAAGGAAGCACGCCGATCTTTACCGGCGCAAGAGCCGGATGGAAATGAAGTACGGTACGTACATCTCCCTCTGCGATCTCTTCCTCATCATAAGCCGCACATAAGAAGGCCAAAGCAACACGGTCAGCTCCCAGAGAAGGCTCAATTACATAAGGAATATATCGCTGTCCCTTCTCATCATCAAAGTAACTCATATCCTCTTTGGATACATTCTGATGCTGGGTGAGGTCATAATCCGTACGATCCGCAATACCCCACAGCTCGCCCCATCCGAAGGGGAATAAGAACTCGATATCCGTGGTAGCTTTACTATAGAAGGAAAGCTCAGCAGCGTCATGGTCTCTGACTCTCATTTCCTCATCCTTCATACCAAGGGACTTCAGCCAGTCGATGCAGAACTGTCTCCAGTAGTTAAACCATTCCAAGTCAGTACCCGGCTCGCAGAAGAATTCCAATTCCATCTGTTCAAACTCTCTGGTACGGAAGGTGAAGTTGCCAGGAGTGATTTCATTACGGAAGGACTTACCGATCTGTCCGATACCAAAGGGGATCTTCTTGCGGGAGGTTCTCTGAACATTCTTAAAGTTTACAAAGATACCCTGCGCGGTCTCAGGTCTTAAATATACGACATTCTTCGCATCCTCGGTAACCCCCTGGAAGGTCTTAAACATCAGGTTGAACTGACGGATATCCGTAAAATTATGTTTGCCGCAGGTAGGGCAGCTGATATTATGTTCGTCAATGTACTTCTTCATCTCTTCCTGAGACCAGGAATCAATGGAGCCTTCCACTGTAATGCCATGCTCCATGTTGTAATCTTCAATTAATTTGTCTGCGCGAAAACGCTCATGGCATTCCCTACAGTCCATCAAGGGATCGGAGAAGCCACCCAGATGACCGGATGCAACCCAAGTCTGGGGATTCATAAGAATTGCGCAGTCCACACCTACGTTATACGGGTTTTCCTGAATGAACTTGGACCACCATGCTTTTTTTACATTATTCTTTAATTCTACACCCAGATTACCGTAATCCCAGGTGTTGGCCAGTCCGCCGTATATCTCTGAACCGGGATATACGAAGCCTCTGGCTTTGGCTAACGCCACGATTTTTTCCATTGTTTTTTCCATAGTTTCCTCCATTATGATTTATCGTTCCGACCTTATGGTTTAAATACGACGATGGTCATTCCTTCGTCAGCACTCTCAAGCTCATTTTTATCTACAAGCTTAGCATTTTCAGAATAATATACAATCTTGCCGTCTACCTGAATATGGTAGGGCTCATACATAATCAGCACTTTGTACTTATTGTTCTGAATTACCTCCCGGGTACTAGCCAGAGAACCATCCTTTTCTGTCACCACCGTTGAGGGCAGATCCAGTGATAGCTCTCCCACACCTCCGTTAAAATATGCCGCGGTCACCTGATTAAAGGCACAGTACTGATCCATACCGCTATAGGTTGCAATCATGATAGCCTTACCACCCTTTAAACGGATCTCATCCAGGACGACCTTGTTGCCTCCAGCTTTTGTGTTATAATCACTGATTGCCTTAGTAACATAGCTTTTTAGTTCTTCCAGGTTATAATAAGATTTGTCAAAATCCTCAACCGTCGCTACCTGAAGTACTCCATTTGCTTTGGCCAGTATCGTATTGGCGGTTACATTATCTGCAGTTAAAGCTTCTGCTTCCTTATTGCAGCCTGCCAAACCAAACAAAAGCAGCAGCATCGTCATGCAAAGAGCCAACTTTTTCATAAAGCACTTCCCTCCGTTTATGTTCATATTATTTTAACCTTTAGGGGTGATAATTTCAACAAGAAATTTAGAAATCAAATGTTCTTCAGCATTTCCAGAGATTTAAACTCATGGTCCATATAACAGGCCAGATAATATTTGACGCATGCCCTTAATTCCTGCAGCACCTCATCAATTACCTTGAAGGTATATAGTTTCTCTATCTCCCTCGATATTATGTATTGCATGGTATATAAGGCGCCGGCATGGATCACAATTACCCCCTTCTCCTGACCTTTGCATTCCTCACATAATATCCCTGCATTATCAGCCTTAAAATAATATCTCTGCTCTTGTGTATTCAATTCTTTCCCACATTTTAAACAGGTAAAAACCTGGATTGCCTCGCCGTTCAGGGCCATAACCTTGAGCTCAAAGATGGCGCGGATCAAGAGCTTGTCTATGGTTTTCTTAGATAAGGCCCGAAGCGTCTGATACAGAAGCTTAAGAATCTCCTTCTCATCGTTGTTCTCCTTGGTTAAATAGTCTGCAAATTCACAAAAATAAAACCCGTAGCAGAGAGCTTCAAAATCCTCCCGAAGCTCTGCAAAATAGTTGGATATTTCCGCAGACACAACTGTATAGGAATCTCTTCCTGTATATAAGGAGAATTCTCCGAAGGAAAATGGCTGTCCGCATGCCAATAAGGCGCTGTTGGGTCTCCTGGCGCCTTTGGCAAATGCAGATATTTTACCTATTTCCTTTGTTAATATCACCAGCCGTTTATCATAATCACCTACCGGCATGGTGGACAGGACCATTCCTGTTACGGTAGTAGATACCGGCAAAAACCCCACCTCTTATCTTATATCAAGCCAATCATCCTTATGAGAGGAGAGATCTGAACCGGCTTTGTTTGTGCCGGAATCCTGGGTAGATCCTGTATTGCTGTCTGTCATACTCTCTTCCCTCGTACAAGCAATGTAATGTAAGTAATCGTCAATCCTTCCAGTATTGACAAAGCTTTTCCAATAATCATAATTCTTCATAAATGAGCCCCCTAACCATGATATTTATGTTTCTAATATTAGGTTTCCCATTTCATGTCCAGTTAAACCGTCCATTATATCCCAATGTGAAATTTGTACGACCAAATCGTCCTTCTTTTGTGATTATTCGTCCCGGTTATAACCGTAATTTTTTATCAGAAAATCGCTGTCTCTCCAGTCTCTCTTAACCTTTACCCAAAGCTGAAGATTTACTTTGCAATCCAGTAAATTTTCAATTTCTTTCCTGGCGTCGGTTCCAATCCGTTTTAGCATACTTCCACCCTTGCCGATGATAATTCCCTTATGGGAATCCCGCTCACAGACAATGGTTGCATCAATATCAATCATACCGCTGCCGCTTCCGTTCTCCGGACGTTCCTTCATGCGGTCAATGCTGACTGCGATCCCATGGGGAATCTCGTCATCCAGCAGCCGCAATGCCTTTTCTCTGATAAGCTCAGCGACAATCTGTCGTTCCGGCTGATCAGTAATGGTATCCTCATCATAATACTGGGGTCCCTCCGGCATATAGGCATAGATCTGATCCATGAGAGTGCTTGTATTTTCGCCTTTTAAGGCAGATACCGGTATGATCTGTGCAAAATTGCAGATATCCTTGTAGGCTGCAATGAAGCTTAGGATTTCTTCCTTCTTCACGGTATCGATCTTATTGATCACCAGGAAAACCGGTGTCTTCGTTCTCTTTAACTGCTCTGCAATGTGCTGTTCACCGGCACCGATATAGGTGGTCGGCTCTACCAGCCAGAGAATCAGGTCAACCTCGCTCATGGTCCGCTCCGCTACGTTTACCATATATTCGCCCAGTTTATTCTTGGCCTTATGGATCCCAGGAGTATCAAGGAAGATGATCTGTCCCCTATCATCGGTATAAACCGTCTGTATCCGGTTTCTGGTGGTCTGAGGTTTACTGGATGTGATGGCAATCTTTTGTCCAATCAACTGATTCATCAAGGTTGACTTACCGACATTCGGTCTTCCGATCAGAGTGACAAACCCTGATTTATAGTTCTCTTTTATCATTAAACTTTACCTTTCTTAAACGGTCAGGGTTATGATCAACCATCCCTGACCGCTGTACTCTTTCCTTCACTGAGGTTCTTTTTTCCTTAAGGATACTTAAGGTTTTCTTTTCAGATTCCTTAGGAAGCTTTACATCCTTAATCAACTTTATTTCATTAAGGTCTTTATTTCCTTAAAGAGCTCTTTGTTCTCATTAATCTTACTCTCATTACCAATGACACAAATATTCCCTGCTTCAAGCAAGGCAGTGATATGCTTATGGCAGTTACGGATATCCTCAATGGTCACATTCCGAACCTGATCCCGCTCCTTCTGAAGCTCTTCTTCGCTGATCCCCGCCAGATACATGCTCAGGGAACGTTTTCCTTTGTTCTGAGGTGTCAGTGGTGTGTCCAGGGTACTGAAAGTTCCGATGATATATTTGGTGATATCTCTCTCATCCGCATTGAAGTTCTTCACATAATCAGCAGCACGCTCATAAATGGCATTGGTCTCCTTCAGGTTCGGATCCCGGTAGGAGGTAAAGTAAGCATCCCCATCCACACCGGAGAAGCCGCACATGCAGCCGTACGCTCCACCCTTTACTCTGATATTATTCCAGAGATAATCATAGCTTAGGATGGTTTTTAATACCTTCAGCGCACCGGTATATTCAAGACCTGCCTTCAGGAAATTACCTGCCCTTGCCACATATTGCACCTGCATAGCCGTCTTAAAGCCTTCGTTTAAGCAAACCGGCTGCAGACTTGAGGTATCATAGGAGCTATAAAGGCTGCTATCCGCCTTATCCTTTAACTGACTTGTGAAATTAACCAGCTTGTCGGAAAATCTCTCATAGCCCTCGTCATCCGCAGTGATGCTGACTAACAAATGCTCCTTGGTAAAGATCATCTGCAGCAGTTCCTTCATTCTGGCGATGGTCTGCTCTATCTTAGCGTCGAAATTCTCCGCCAAATCCTCAATAAATTTATAGAAAGCAATACCCGTCGTGATCTCCTTAAATAATCCATGGACTGAATAATAGGACATGGCACGATCCACCGCTACGGAATGGCCTGAGGAGTTGAAATGCATCTGCAGCTTGGATTTCATCTCACCGATGATTTCCTTGAGCCGTTTGGTATCCTCCAGCTTAGAGCGATACAAGATCTCTTCGATCATACGGAAGGCATCAGCGATCTTATCATATAACACCTTGGTGGAGAATTCAAATACCGGATAATATTTCTCTGAGCTTCCTTTGACAGAGAAGCTTCTTACATTGGCTGATATTCCGCCGGTATGAATATTCACTTCATTGGACAGCGCCAGATAACTGAAATTCTGAGTATCCACATAGCCTAATACATAGGACAGCAGGGAAGCGTAAGGAAGCAACTCTTTGGGAATATCCTTGATATTAAACAGCAATCTGACATAAGCGATCTTATTGGTATATACATTGTGATGAATAACCTTAATTCCCTCCAGAAGCTTCTCGGTATTATATAAAGGTTCGATTTCCTTGCCGATATCATCGCGGGTCAGAAGGGGGATTGCTTCCAGTTCCTCCTTGGTTGAAGGGATCTCCTGATATTCCTTTAAGGCTTTGGTCTCACGCACCAAGGCACTGATCTCTTCCGGGCTTAGGGTAGCCTTATATGCAGCAAGCTTTTCTTTCAGCTTATCTTCCTTCTCCTTATTCAGTCCTGTCTTAGGCTTTAATACCACCACAGAGCTATGGGTATTCTCCAGCAGGTATTCTTTGATTATTTTCTCATAATAACCGGTGCCGATCTTATCCTTTAAGAAGGCATAACCGGTAGAATCCTTCAGATGAAGGAAGGGTTTGTTATCATCATGCAGCCAGCTGCTCATGGCACGAAGTCCATAGAGCAGTCCCTTGGGGAATTGCCCATAATCTGCTTCACGATATTTAAACTCATAGAAGTTAATCGCTGCCCGCAGGGACTTTTCATCCAGTCCATCAGCAACAGCCTTGGCCAGTACCTCGCGAATGATTCCTACGAATTTATCCTTCTTCTCCCCTTCGGAGTTCTTGGCAATGATCATAAAGGTCGGCTGCAGGATCTCATCCTCAAAGCCCCCCAGGATATCTCTGCCGATACCTGAATCCAGCAGGGCCTGCTTAATGGGTGCACCGGGTGCCTTCAAAAGGACATAATCAAGAATCTGGAAGGTAAGGGTAAGCTCCTTATCAAGAGACTTTCCTACCACATAATTGCAGCTGAGATAGGTATTATCTCTGATGCTTTCCTCCTCACTCAGGGAATAATAAGCCTCTAACTCTCTGCAGGACTGGAAGGGCTTCTGAAGCTGAAGGGCGGAATTCACCTGCAGCCTGTCAAATTGGTTTAAATATTCCTTATCCAACCAGTTTAAGCGCTCTTCAAAGTCCATTTTTCCATACAGATAGATGTAACTGTTGGAGGGATGGTAATAGGTTCTATGGAACTCCAGGAATTCATCATAGGTTAGCTCAGGGATAAAGTCCGGATCACCGCCGGAGTCTACACCATAGGCAGTATCTGGGACCAGGGAGTTCTGGTTCATACGGTCCAGCATGGATTCAGGAGAAGAAAATGCCCCCTTCATCTCATTATAAACTACGCCGTTATATTTCAGCTCTGCCTCTTCCGACTCCAGGTCATAGTGCCAACCTTCCTGGAGAAAGATCTCTTTTCTCTGATAAATATTCGGATACAAGACAGCATCCATGTAGACATGCATCAGGTTCTTAAAATCCTGATCATTCATGCTGGCCACCGGATACACTGTCTTATCCGGATAAGTCATTGCATTTAAGAAGGTGTTCAGAGAGCCCTTGGCCAGCTCAACAAAGGGATCCTTGGCCGGGAAATGCTTGGAACCGCACAAAACAGAGTGCTCGATGATATGAGCAACGCCGGTGCTGTTAGCCGGAGGAGTCCGAAAGCCTATGGAAAATACTTTGTTATTATCATCATTTGCAACGATTGCAACTCTTGCACCTGTCTTCTTATGAAGCAAAAGGGTGCCAATACCGTTTAAATCTTCAAGCTTCTCCTCGAGCAGCAGCTCATAGGAGGATGGTATTTTATAATTCATATAGATACCTCCATCTGTGAATTTTATCAATCAGCGATTTCTACTGTCTGATCATATCTCGCTTTTTTGCCTCTTTTACTATGATTCAGTATGTTAATATATAGTATGTGCTTATTCATAATAGCATAAATAATGCAATTTGTCATTTAAACAATCCAATAATTTTCCAGTCTAACCAGATTATGTTTTGTAGATTTTGACTGCTTCTATTTCCCATAAGAGCAATTCTGAAGTTGTCGTTTCGGGCTATTTTCACGCCTTAAAAATTCCATAAAAAAACTGAGGAAATTCCTCATTAATATTACAATATTCAACATAACTCATTTGACATTTTTATGTTTTTATGTTAAATTTATACTATCGTTACCGATACGAGTAATGGACTATATTAATGTTTTGGGAGGCATTTATGAAGACAGGAACAGTTAAGTGGTTTAACGCAAAGAAAGGATTCGGATTCATCTCTGACGAAGAAGGCAATGACGTATTTGTACATTTCTCCGCACTCCTTATGGACGGCTTTAAGGTTCTTGAGGAAGGCGAGAAGGTTTCCTTCGAAGTAGTTCAGGGTGAAAAGGGCCCTCAGGCTGCAAATGTATCAAAGCTATAATAATTACGACTTACTTAAGTAATTTTTAATATATATGACATATTTTAAAAGTTAAATAGGCTGGGTTGTAACATAGCAAAGAGAAAGTGTTAAGTGTTCACGAAGCGAGTGTGGTTCAGAAGATACCACACATCATAAGGATGAGAAATTGCAGCAGCGATTTCTCATCCTTATTTTTATCCCCTGCACAGATAAAAAGCCCTCAAAAGTAAAACATAACTTCGGAAGGCTTTTTATCAAATAAAAGGTGAGTTTCTATCAATCTAAAGATAATTAGTGTTTGAAATGTCTCATTCCTGTGAAGACCATAGCAATCCCATATTCATTGCATTTCTTTATAGAATCCTCATCCCGATTGGAACCGCCGGGCTGAATGATTGCCGTGATCCCCGCCTGATGGGCGGCTTCCACGCAATCATCAAAAGGAAAAAATGCATCGGAAGCTAACACTGCTCCCTGGGTTATGCCTTCACCGATGAGCTCTGCTGCATGCTCAATGGACTGCTTTGTTGCCCAGATACGGTTTACCTGTCCGGGTCCGATCCCGATGGACTGCTTATTCTTGGCAAGCGCAATTCCATTGGACTTCACGAACTTCACAACCCGCCATGCAAACTTTAAGTCCTCCAGCTCACTGGCGGAAGGAGTACGGTCTGTTACCACCTTAAGCTCCTCCTCGTGATACAGCTGACTGTCAATGGTTTGTACAATCAAGCCGCCGTTCACCTTCTTGATATCATAGGCCGCTTCGTCCTGAGGGACATCAATATCCTTAAGTTCCAATATACGTATATTCTTCTTAATGGTCAGCAGCTCAAGCGCTTCCTTCTCGTAGGAAGGAGCTACCACAACCTCAAGGAATATTTCCTTCATTTCCTGCGCCATAGCCAGTGTGACTTCCCGGTTGACTACCACGATACCACCAAAGATAGAGGTTTTGTCTGCTTCATAGGCTTTCTTCCACGCATCATAGATATTATCCGCGCTTCCGACACCGCAGGGATTACCATGCTTGCAGGCAACCACCGTAGGTTCGGCAAATTCCTTTAACAGCTCCAAAGCCCCATTGGTGTCATTGATATTATTAAAGGAAAGCTCTTTGCCATGAAGCTGCACCGCATCCGTCAGAGAACCTCTCTTCTTACCGATCTCCCGGTAGAAGGCCGCCTGCTGGTGTGGGTTCTCCCCGTATCTCATATCCTGAACCTTCTCGTAGGTCAAGGTCAGCGTCTCAGGGAAAGAGTTATCCTTTCTTTGCTTCTTCAGATAATCAGCAATCAGGGTATCATAGGAGGAGGTATGCATAAATACCTTCTGCATCAGATAGAACTTCGTGTCTAAGGATACTGCTCCCTGTTCCTTCAGCTCTGTAAGTATCTTCTCATAATCAGCAGGATCCACTACCACTGCCACATCCTGATAGTTCTTAGCTGCGGCGCGAAGCATGGTAGGTCCGCCGATATCAATATTTTCGATGGCTTCTTCTCTGGTCACATCTTCTTTTAAGATCGTTGCTTTAAAGGGATATAAATTAACGATTACAATATCAATGGGATCAATCTTTAACTCCTCCAGCTGCTTCCTATGGGAAGGATTGCTTCTCATGGCCAGCAGTCCCGCATGTACTGCCGGATGCAGTGTCTTCACGCGACCATCCAGGCACTCCGGAAAGCCGGTAAGCTCTGATATCTCAAGGGCAGCGATGCCGGCCTCCTTCAGTTTATGATAGGTACCTCCTGTGGATATCATCTCTATTCCCAATGAGGTAAATTCCCTGGCAAGCTCGACTATTCCTGTCTTGTCTGAAACACTGATTAACGCTTTCATGACATCTCTCCTTCTTTGAAACGATCTCTGCGGATGATCTATCCTTTCAGCAGGGCAGCTTCAGCAGGGCAGCAATTCAAGGCCCCGGCAACTGCTATTATTTAAATGAAATATTACACTATGCCTAT
>JAJUHH010000029.1 GCA_029267975.1 Clostridiales bacterium | reverse complement strand
AGAAACTATAAGCTAGAAAGTTATGCTTGAAATAATGCCTCCAATTAAATATAATGAAACAAATTGATTACAGGAGGCTGTTTACGTGAGTTATGACGTAATCATCGTTGGTGCCGGCGCTTCCGGATTGCTTGCAGCAATAACTGCAGCAAGACTTGGAAGTTCGGTGCTTGTGATTGAGCAAAAGGAAAAAGCCGGTAAAAAAATATTAGCAACGGGAAATGGAAAGTGTAATTTCACTAATCAGTACCAGAACCCCCAATGCTACCACTCTGATGACAGCGCATTTGCAATGAAGGTGCTGTCTTGTTTTGATGTCCAAAAGACGCTCCAATTTTTTAAAGAGCTTGGAATATATCCAAAGGCAAGGGAAGGCTATTATTATCCCAATTCTGAGCAGGCAGCCAGTGTGCTTGCAGTATTGCTACTGGAATGTGCCAGACTTGGAATTACCTTTCGCTACAAGGAGAAAGTAAGGGAAATAAGAAAGCCTTATTTTACTGTCATTACTGAAGGAGAGGATAAGAAACGGCAATCTTACTCCGGTCACAGCCTTATCCTGGCGGCAGGTGGCTGTGCATCACCGCAGCTTGGGTCAGATGGAAGTGGATTTACCCTGGCACAAGGTCTTGGGCATAGCATCATCAAGCCTCTACCGGCCTTAGTTCAGCTAAAGTCTCCGGACAAGTCCTGTAAGACGGTATCCGGTGTCCGAACCCAGGCAAGGCTTACTGCCTATTCGGATATGGACAAATTGGCCATGGAAGAAGGAGAAATCATCTTTACAGACTATGGGGTTTCTGGGATTCCTGTCCTGCAGGTAAGCAGGTTTATTGCCAAAGCGCTGGATCAGGGAAAGAGCACCTGGCTTATCCTGGATTATTTGAAGGACCTTTCTGAGGCAGATGTAACAGAACTGCTAAAAGAGCGGAGAAAGCAAAATCCGGCCAAAACCCTGGAAGAGCTCCTGATCGGATTATTGAATCACAAATTAAATTATATCCTGATCAAAGCAGCAAAGCTTGATCCAACGAAGTCATCTGCACAGGTGTCTGAGAAGGAGTTGGCAGCTATCGCAAGCCAGCTGAAGCACCATAAGCTGATGATCAACGGAACCAATTCCTTTGAGCAGGCTCAGGTTTGTGCCGGAGGTGTTACTACCAGGGAAATCAATGCAGAAAGCATGGAATCAAAGCTTCTTCCCAAGCTGTACTTTGCCGGTGAAGTGGTGGATGTGGATGGCACCTGTGGCGGCTATAACCTGCAATGGGCCTGGAGCTCCGGATATCTGGCAGGAATATCTGCTGCCAGGAGGCAGTAGGTAGGCTATCGATATATAGATGTATAGGGAAATATAGAAATATAGTAAATTTTAGTAAAGTATGATGAGGTTAAATAAGTTATTAAAGTTAAATCTCTTATATAGTAAAATAGGTCATATAAGCTAATCATTTTTATTAGTTAAAGTTATATAAGATATATAAGTTAAAAGTTAATTAAGTTAATTAAGGTTAATAAGTTAAATAAGATATAAAAAAATATATAATATAAAGATAACTAAGGTAAATCAGCAAGATAAATTAAATTAGTTAGATTGGTAAGATAGTTAAGTTAGTCAGATTAGTATTGATAGGTTGGATAAATACTCATATGTACAGATAAGTAAAGATAAGACAAAGAAGTACAGGTGATTTGAGATTTGTACAAGCATCTACGGGAATGAGGAATGAAATGATTAGAATTACACAGCTAAAGCTTCCCTTAAAGCATTCGAATGAAGACCTGAAGCAGGAGATTGCAAGAACGCTGAAGGTACCGGTCAACAAGATTGCAGAATACTTCATCGAGAAGAAGTCTATCGATGCAAGAAAGGATGAGATTAAATATATCTATAATGTCCAGGTGACTCTTGCCCTTGGCCCTAAGGAAAAAGAGTCGTCCTATCTGCGCTCCAATCATCCCAACATAAGCCTGACAAAGAAGGAGCAGTACTCCTTTGTGCCTTCCGGCAATCAACCCTTAAGGTCCCGGCCGGTGGTGGTAGGCACTGGACCTGCGGGGCTGTTTGCAGCCTACCTGCTGGCAATGCATGGCTATCAGCCTTTGGTCATTGAGCGCGGCTCAGAGGTGAAGAAGCGGGTGGAAGCAGTGGAGCATTTTTGGCGAAGTAATGAGCTTCAGCCGGAATGTAATGTACAATTTGGCGAAGGCGGTGCTGGAACCTTTTCAGACGGTAAACTTAACACCATGGTAAAGGATGCAAATCAACGCTATCCCTTGGTAATGGAGACCTTTGTACGCTTTGGAGCACCGGCAGATATTCTCTACCTGAATAAACCTCATATTGGAACAGATCAGCTGCGCCATGTGGTTGAGAATATGCGGCGGGAGATCATACGCTTAGGAGGAGAGGTCCGTTTTGATACGAAGCTGACAGATCTAGTGATAGAAGAAGGGGCTTTAAAGGCAATTGAGCTGGATTATAAGGAGCTGCTACCCTGTCAGGTTCTGATTCCAGCCATCGGTCACAGTGCAAGGGATACCTTTCAAATGTTTTATAAGCGTGGCCTGACCATGTCGCCAAAGGCTTTTGCGGTGGGCTTTCGTATCGAGCATAAGCAAAGGATGATCAGCCAGGCCCAGTATGGCAAAGACTATATTCATTTGCCGTCTGCAGATTATAAGCTTACCTATCAAACCGGGTCAGGACGAGGCGTATACTCCTTCTGTATGTGCCCAGGCGGCTTTGTTGTCAATGCTTCCTCGGAGCCCGGACATCTGGCTGTCAACGGTATGAGTAATTACAAACGGGATGAAGAGAATGCCAACAGCGCCATCGTTGTTACGGTGCAGCCAGAGGATTTTGGAGGAAGTGACCCCTTAAGCGGTATTTCCTTTCAGAGGAAGTGGGAGCGGGCAGCTTATGAGGCCGGTAAGGGAAATGTCCCGGTACAGCTTCTTGGCGACTTGTTATGTGACCGCGAGAGTGTTACAATAGGAAATATTATCCCGAATATTAAGGGAAATTATCGATTAACGAATTTAAATCATTGTCTGCCGGCAGAGATTATTCAGGCACTGAAGGAAGGTATCCAAGCCTTTGATCACAAGATAAAGGGCTTTGCTTCTGAAGAAGCTGTGCTTTCTGCGGTAGAAAGCAGAACCTCTTCTCCGGTCCGTATTCATCGAAATGAGAACTTTGAAGCAAATATAAAGGGTATCTTTCCCTGCGGTGAGGGTGCAGGCTATGCCGGAGGAATCACCTCTGCTGCAATGGACGGTATCAAGGTTTTTGAGGCTGTTGCTACTGAATATCAGCATTTATAAGCATTTATACAAAAGTTAAAGGAGATAAGGAAAAGTGGAGGAAAGTAGTATGCAAGGCAGAGAGCTGCTGAAGGATAAAAAACGAATTGTAATTAAGATTGGGTCTTCCTCATTAACCCACCCTGAGACAGGAAGCCTGAACCTTGAGAAAATGGAGCGTCTGGTACGCATTTTGACGGATCTGCGCAACCGGGGTAAGGATGTGATTTTAGTAACCTCTGGTGCCATAGCAGTGGGTAGAAAAGCTCTGGGACTGAAAGAGCGGCCTACCAAGCGGTCGGTTAAGCAAGCATGTGCTGCTGTGGGACAGGCAAGTCTCATGATGGTATATCAGAAGCTCTTTGCGGAGTATAACCAGATTGCCGCACAGATTCTTATGACGAAGTATACCATGATTAATGAGATCAGCCGCAGTAACGCGAAGAACACCTTCGGAGAGCTATTTGATATGGGTGTTATTCCAATTGTCAATGAGAATGATACAGTTTCTACAGAGGAGTTAGACCTTGATTTCGGTGATAATGACACTCTTTCTGCTATTGTTACAGCCCTGGTGGAAGGGGACCTGCTGATTCTCTTATCCGATATTGACGGACTATATACGGATGATCCCCATACCAACAAAGATGCCAAGCTGATCCCCTATGTGCCGGAGCTGAGCGATGACTTAAAGAAGATGGCCAAGGATGCCATAAGCAATGTGGGAACCGGCGGTATGACAACAAAGCTGTCGGCGGCAAATATTGCAACTGCCTCCGGTGCGGATATGGTGATCATTAATGGCGATAATGTCAGAAATATCACACATGTTATGGAGGGGAAAGAAATAGGTACCCTGTTTCAGGCGCACAAGAAGCAGGATTTTAATATTATGGATTACATTGTATCAAAACAGTATCAGAATGTGGACTGACTAGAAAGGAACAACATGAGCGAACAGAGACTGGCAAGAATCAATGAGCTTTATCATAAGGCACAGAAGGAAGGCTTAACTGAGGAGGAATTAAGGGAGCAGGCAAGGCTTCGTAAGGAATATATTGCGGATTTTCGCAAGAACCTGCGGGGTACGCTGGAGCAGATCTCCTTTGTAAACCCTGATGGCTCCATCGTAAAGGCTTCCGATTTAAAGAAGAAATAAGTTCTTCATGGTATCAGTGGGTGAAGAATTACTATCACTGAGAATTTGAAATGATTTTAATGAAATTATAATTTAGCTCTAAAGTATCTTAAAGAAGCAGGGAATAGAATATGGAAAAGGATCAAATTCGAATTAAGATGAAGGAAGAACGCAGCAAACTCAGCCTTATGGAGCGGACAAAACAGGGGCAACACTTGCTGCAGCTGCTGATGTGCTCCAAGGCATATCAGGATTGTGAAGCTCTTTTTTCTTTTGTATCCTTTGGTACTGAGGTAGATACCCATGCAATCATAGAGCAGGCCTTCAGAGACAGAAAGAAAGTTTATGTCCCTCGGGTTGAGCCCCATGGACTGGAATTTTATCAAATTCAAAGTCTGGAGCACTTGATACCCAGCAAATTCGGAGTGCCGGAGCCAGAAGCAGAGGAAGCAAGAAGGTACCAGACCAAACAGGAGTCGCCTGCCTCCAATTACTTTCGGCAAGCTGCGTTAATCTATAAGAATGTGATGCTGCTGCCGGGACTGGCCTTTGATCCTCAGGGAAACCGAATCGGCTATGGAGCAGGCTATTATGACAAATATTTGTCCTGCTTTAGGGAGGAGCATTTTTATAAGATTGCTCTGGCTTATGATTTTCAGGTCCTGGATCAGATTGAAGCAAAAGTTTATGACCAAAGAGCAGATCTGATACTCACCCCTAGGAGGGTTATTGATTGCAGGAAAAAGGGAGGAAGTAAAGTATGAATTATCTCGAACAACTTGGCAGTAATGCAAAAAAGGCAGCAAAAGGCTTAAGCCTCTTAGGCCAGGAAGCAAAGAACGAAGCTTTAAAAAGCTGTGCCAAGGCTTTACTGGAAGCCAAAGCTGAGTTACTGAAAGCCAATGAAGAGGATCTAAGGCTGGCTACAGAACATGGAATTAGAAGTGTCATGCTGGATCGACTTAAACTGACCTCGGAGCGAATTGAAGCAATGGCAGAAGGCTTAATGCAAATCAGTGCTTTACAGGACCCCATCGGAGAGGTTCTGTCAATGACCCAGAGGCCCAATGGCCTTACCATCGGACAAAAGGTGGTGCCTTTGGGTGTTGTGGGTATCATTTATGAATCAAGACCTAATGTAACAGCCGATGCCTTCGGTTTATGCTTTAAAACCGGCAATGCGGTTATTCTCCGCGGCGGCAGTGATGCCCTCCGGTCCAATCAGGCCATCATAAAGGTACTCAGATCAAGCTTAAAGAAGGTTGGATGCGATGAGAATGTCCTTCAGTTAATCGAAGATCCCTCCAGGGAAACTGCACGGGAGTTTATGCGACTGAATAAGTACATTGATGTATTAATCCCTCGGGGTGGTGCCGGCTTAATTCAGACGGTATTAGAAAACAGTACGGTACCTGTGATTGAGACAGGTACAGGAAATTGTCATATTTATGTAGATGCTTCAGCTGACTTTGCAATGGCTCTGGACATTATCGACAATGCCAAGACACAGCGCCTTAGCGTTTGCAATGCCTGTGAATCCCTGGTGATACACAGTGGGATCGTGAAGGAATTTCTTCCCTTGCTATATGATCGCTTGCATGCAAAAGAGGTTGAAATCAGAGGAGATGAGCGAGCCCTCGCCATACAGCCTGGCCTTGTTCCAGCCACAGAAGAGGATTATGCTGCCGAATATCTGGACCGTATTATCTCCCTCAAGGTAGTTGATAATATCGAGGAAGCAATTGAACACATCAATACCTACAGCACCAAGCATTCAGAGGCAATCGTTACCAAGGCTTATGACAATGCCATGAGGTTTTTAAATGAAATAGATTCCGCAGCGGTTTATGTCAATGCTTCCACAAGATTTACAGATGGTTATGAGTTTGGCTTCGGTGCAGAAATCGGCATCAGTACACAAAAGCTCCATGCCAGGGGACCTATGGGGCTCAAAGCGCTGACAACAAGCAAATATATTATCTTTGGAAACGGTCAAATCCGTAATTAAAAGGAAAGAGGATGCGTATGGACGAAAAAAAGGTTTATGATTTTCCTTCCGGAACTGCTTTTGGAAGGTTTATGAAGAGATTTGCTAAGTTATTTGGATTATTTATCATTCTGCTTATTGTTTTAATCTTTGCTTTTGGTTCCTTCTATACCATTAAGGAACAGGAGCAGGCAGTGGTAACAACCTTTGGAGTTGCCAAAACGGTGGATACAGCCGGACTGCATTTTAAGATCCCCATTATTCAAAAGGTACAGAAGGTGGATACTACCATTCAGGGCTTTTCCATCGGTTATAACCAGGAGACCAACGAGAAGATCGAAGCAGAATCCATGATGATCACCAAGGATTTTAACTTTGTAAATGTTGACTTTTTCGTGGAATATAAGGTTTCTGATCCGGTAAGGGCACTTTACGCTTCCGATGAGCCGATTACCATCCTTAAGAACATAGCGCAGAGCAGCATCAGAATGGTGGTAGGCAGCTATGATGTTGATAGTGTCATTACCACCGGTAAGAATGAGATCCAGGCTGCTATCAAAGAAACGATTCTGGCAAAGCTGGAACAACAGGACATCGGTATACAGCTGGTAAATATTACGATTCAGGATTCGGAACCGCCTACAGCCGAGGTCATGGAAGCCTTTAAAGCCGTGGAGACAGCAAAGCAGGGCAAGGATACAGCTGTCAACAATGCTAACAAGTATCGGAATGAGCAGCTGCCTACTGCGGATGCTGAAGTAGATAAGATTCTTCAGGAAGCGGAAACCCAGAAGACCAGGAGAATCAATGAAGCAAATGCCGAAGTAGCCAAGTTTAATGAAATGTTTAAGGAATATATCAAGAATCCTACCATCACCAAGCAGCGTATGTTCTATGAAAGCATGGAGGAAATCTTACCGGAGCTTAAGGTGATTATTGATAATGGCAGCGGAGAGGTTCAAAAGCTGCTGCCGCTGGATGAATTAGTGCAGGGAGGGGATCAGTAATGAAAAAGACCGGAAGATTTGCTGGAGTAATTGTCGTGATACTAATCATTGTCGCTTGCATCGCAATGCTTTCCACGATGATTATCACCAAGGAAAATCAATATACCTTAGTAAAGCGTTTTAATAAAATTGAACGTGTCATTGATAAAGCAGGATTATCCTTACGTACTCCTTTTATCGATACAGTGGCCGTACTTCCAAAGAGTATACAGTTTTATGATATGCAGGAATCAGATGTCATCACGATGGATAAGAAGACCATGGTTGCCGACAGCTATGTATTATGGAAGATCGTAGATCCCATTAAGTTCGCACAAACACTGAATGCCTCTGTTATTCAGGCCGAGAGCAGAATTGATACGATTGTGTACAATTCCATGAAGAATGTCATCAGCAGCTTATCCCAGGCTGAGGTGATCAGCGGCAGAGACGGCGAGCTCAATGAAGCCTTTATGAAGAATATCGGCAATACCATGGATCAATACGGAATTGAATTAATCTCTGTAGAAACCAAGCATCTTGATCTGCCCAGCGATAATAAGGCGGCGGTTTTTGAACGAATGATATCAGAACGTGCCCAGATTGCAGCAACCTATACGGCAGAAGGACAGTCGGAAGCACAGAAGATTCAGAATGCAACAGACAGAGAGGTTGCCGTAAGTATCTCCAATGCAGAAGCCCAGGCTGCCAGCATCACAGCGGAGGCAGAAGCAGAGTATATGAGGATTTTATCCGAGGCATACTCCACACCGGAAAGAAGTGAATTCTATGCTTTTATTCGTTCTCTGGAGGCAGCAAAGAAATCCTTATCCGGAGACAATAATACCCTGATCCTGTCAAAGGATTCCCCCATTGCCCAGATCTTTTATAATATCGATTAAGTGATGGAAGAAGGAAATATAACAACTACATTAAGAAGGTTGTCATAGCAAAACAATAAAAATATCAGTCATAAAAATATGATCCGGTCATATAATGCTGTGATGAAAAAATTTTAAGGTGTTATGAAATGATTGTCGATCTTAATGTAGCTGATTATAGCTATGATAAATTAATTGCTGATGCCAAAGCACTGGCTATCAAATATGATTCCATTATAAAATATGTCACGATTGGTAAGTCCCATGACAATCGTGACATTATTTTGCTTCGTCTTGGAAGCGGACAAAAGCACATTATCTGCTGCGGAGGGGTACATGCCAGGGAGACCATTAATCCGGTGGTACTTCTGCGTATCGTAGAGTATTATGCCGAGCTTTATATAAACTATAAGCAACAAAAGAGAGATTTGCTCTTAAAATTATATGGTACCGACCAGCATCTGAAGGAAGAATATGAGCTTATGCTTTATGGCGCTTGTATTTATGAGCTTTTGCAGACCTACACCATCCTTATCGTTCCTCTGCTCAATCCAGATGGTTATATGATAGCCCTGAAAGGCTTTGAGGCGATCCGTGATGCGGAGCTTAGAAAGCGCTGTGAGGGGATGAATGTGCCAAGCACAGAGTGGAAGTTTAATGCCAGAGGCATTGACATCAACCGCAATTTCCCCTGCGAGCTCTGGCGGTCGAAATTTGAAGGTGATCATCCGGCAAGTGAAAATGAGACAAAGACCTTAATCCGCTTGTTTCATGAGCACAAATCAAGAGGCTTTCTTGATTTTCATTCCAGAGGAAAGTCAATCTATTATTATCGTAGTCAGATGCCGGAGAGCTATAACAAAAAACAGCTCGTCCTTGCCAGCCGCCTGCAGAAAGTGACCAATTATAAGCTGGAAGAGCCGGAGGACGAGGTAGAGACGGGAGACAGCGGAGGCAATACGGTACATTATTACTCCGAACATTTTTGGAAGCCGGCCCTAACCATAGAGACAGTAGAGGATGAGGCGGAATTCCCTATGGACATAAAATACAGGCTTCCCACCTTTGAGGAATTAAGATTTTTAATCTTTGAATTCGGAAGTATGGTAGTTTAGTTCCTTTATCATCCTTTCACCATAACAGCAGGTATTGGCGATAGTATTACTGTTCACACCACATTATTAGTTAGATATTAAGAGCAATTAAGCAAAAGCGGCTCCGCGTAGGAACCTTTGCCTGGCTCTTAAATCAAGTCTAGCAGTGGTGTGAACAGTATTTGCTTATGTCTCACAACATTTCATTCACTTTTCTATTTACAAATCATCTGTTATAATGGTATACATATATAGATGATTTTTATGGAATGGAGAATTATAATGTCGGAATTTGATTTTAGCGGAATAGATTTATCAAAAGAACCCCCGGTGAATGAACCGGAACGTCAGTGGTATTACATTGCAAAATGCAAGGAGCTCATTAAAGAGAAGAGCAAAGAAATGGGCAGGCCCTTAACCATGTCCATACAAACCTTTGGCTGCCAGATGAACAGCCGAGATTCAGAAAAGATCTCCGGAATTTTAAAACAGATCGGTTATGTGGAGACAGACAGCGAGGATGCTGATTTTGTTATATATAATACCTGTACTGTCAGAGAAAATGCCAATAACCGGGTTTATGGCCGCTTGGGCTATGTGGGTAACTTAAAGAAAAAGCATCCTGGCATGTTAATTGCCCTTTGCGGCTGCATGATGCAGGAGGCCAGTGCAGTTGAGAAGATTAAGACCAGCTACCGTTTTGTGGATCTTATCTTCGGTACCCATAATATTTTTAAATTAGCGGAACTACTCTATATCAGACTTGATTCAAAGCGTATGGTGATTGATCTTTGGAAGAATACTGACCTAATTGTGGAAAATCTGCCCAACGATCGTAAATACAGCTTTAAAGCCGGAGTTAATATTATGTTTGGCTGCAATAATTTCTGCAGCTACTGTATTGTACCTTATGTCAGAGGCAGGGAACGCAGCAGAAATCCGGAGGATATCCTGGAGGAAATCAGGGGCCTGGCTAAGGAAGGCGTGGTTGAGATTATGCTCTTAGGCCAGAACGTAAATTCCTACGGAAAGAATCTGGACAAGCCTATGACCTTTGCCCAGCTGCTTACAGAGATTGAGAAGATTGAAGGAATTGAGCGTATCCGCTTTATGACCTCCCATCCCAAGGATTTATCCGATGAGCTGATTGAGGTAATGAAGCATAGCACAAAGATCTGCAAGCATCTGCATCTGCCGGTACAGTCAGGAAGCACAAGGCTGCTTAAGCTGATGAACCGCAGATATACCAAGGAAAGCTATCTTGCACTGGTGGATAAAATAAAAGCAGCTGTTCCTGATATCTCCCTGACCACCGATATTATCGTAGGCTTTCCCGGCGAGACGGAAGAAGACTTTGAGGAAACCATGGATGTGGTAAGAAAAGTCGGTTATGACAGTGCCTTTACCTTCCTCTACTCCAAACGTACAGGAACACCGGCAGCCACCATGGAGGAACAGGTAGAACCCTCAGTAGCGAATGAGCGTTTTGACCGTTTACTCAAGGAAATTCAGTTAAGTTCAGCAAAATCCTGCGGTAAAGATATTCATACGATGCAGAAGGTACTGGTGGAAGAGATCAATGCTCAGGATAATAGGCTTCTGACCGGTAGACTCAGCAACAATCTGCTGGTACATTTTGAAGGAGATCCCTCTCTGATCGGTAAGATCATTCCGGTATACCTGGAAGAAAGCAAGGGCTTTTATTATATGGGAAGACTCGCATAGATTTTATTGCGGAGAACGTTTAGAAACTTCTTATTGTGTGTATAATTAAACATAATTATTTGTAATAATAGATAGTTTCAGATTATATAGTGGCGAAGCCCTGAATTAGTCCAATATATGGTATCTAAGTATGTCATAATAGATAATTTATTCCTGAGTATACTTGACATATTCGTAAAAACAGTATAGAATTTAAGTGTTGTATATTCATGGCAAGATATTACATGAAAAGTTAAAATATTTTTATTTAATTTCAAGATTATTGTATGAATTACATGTTATCTTGTATACGTAATTTTTTGCATGTACAATGAAAACTAAATAAGGAGGTGCTCCTGTGCCAGAGGCTCTGAAGTATGTTATTGCTATTGCATTAACCTTGGTGATAACGGCCGTGCTAACCTGGATGATCGCAATTGCTTATCGCAAGAAGGTTTACGAAGCGAAGATAGGCAGTGCGGATGAGAAGGCTAGAGAGATCATAGATGAAGCTTTAAAAACAGCTGAAACTAAGAAGCGCGAAGCTTTGCTGGAAGCGAAAGAAGAAGCTTTAAAGGCAAAGAATGAATTCGAACGGGAAACTAAGGAACGAAGAGCAGAATTACAACGCTATGAAAAGCGGGTTCTGACTAAAGAAGAAACTTTAGACAGAAAGACCGAAGCACTGGAAAAGAAGGAATTTAGACTCACTGTAAAGGAAAACGAGCTTGATAAAATCAGGCAGGAAGTGGAAGAATTCCACGTTAGACAGTTACAGGAGCTGGAAAAAATCTCTGGTTTAACCTCCGAACAAGCTAAGGAATATCTGATTAAGACTGTTGAAGAAGAAGTAAAACATGAAACCGCTCTGCTAATTAAGGATTTGGAAAGTAAAGCAAAAGAAGAGGCAGACAAGAAAGCGAAGGATTATGTAGTTACAGCAATTCAAAGGTGTGCTGCAGATCATGTTGCCGAGACAACAATTTCTGTTGTTCAGTTACCGAATGATGAGATGAAAGGTCGAATCATTGGCCGTGAAGGTCGTAATATCCGTACTCTTGAAACCCTGACCGGTGTGGATTTGATTATCGATGATACTCCGGAGGCAGTAATACTGTCAGCCTTTGATCCAATCAGAAGAGAAGTTGCAAGAATTGCACTTGAAAAGCTGATTGTGGATGGTAGAATTCATCCTGCCAGAATCGAAGAAATGGTAGAAAAGGCGCAGAAAGAAGTCGATATGATGATCAGGGAAGCCGGTGAAGCAGCTACTTTGGAAGTTGGAGTTCACGGAATTCATCCTGAACTGGTAAAGCTTCTCGGTAAAATGAAATTTAGGACTAGTTATGGTCAGAATGCGTTAAAGCATTCAATTGAGGTAGCTATTTTGTCCGGTCTTTTAGCCGGAGAAATCGGTGTGGATGTTAGACTTGCAAAACGTGCCGGTTTATTACATGATATCGGTAAATCGATAGATCATGAAATGGAAGGAACTCATGTACAGATTGGTGTGGATTTATGTAGAAAGTACAAAGAATCGCCTATTGTTATTAATGCAGTGGAAGCTCACCATGGAGATGTTGAATTCCAGTCCCTGATCGCATGTATCGTCCAGGCAGCTGATACAATTTCAGCAGCAAGACCCGGTGCAAGACGAGAAACATTAGAAACATATACCAACAGATTAAAGCAATTA
Organism: Clostridiales bacterium; assembly: GCA_029267975.1. GTDB lineage: Bacteria > Bacillota > Clostridia > Lachnospirales > Lachnospiraceae > Mobilitalea. The sequence continues at coordinate 745 of JAJUHH010000029.1, read as the reverse complement.
GAAGATATTACCAACGGCTTTAAAGGGGTAGATAAGTCATTTGCTATTCAGGCAGGAAGGGAAGTACGCGTAATGGTAGTTCCCGAACAGATCAGTGATGCTGATATGGTATTGTTAGCTCGTGATTTATCTAAGAAGATTGAGAATGAACTGGAGTATCCGGGACAAATTAAAGTGAATGTAATCAGAGAATCACGTGTAACTGATTATGCGAAGTAATTTCTGAATTAGAATGTTTAAGATAGCTAAAACCAAGTAGGATATACAAGGTTTTAGCTATCTTTTTTCGTATATCGATAATACCTAGGATAAAGTGCAGCTTCTTAGTTTTGTATGGAGAATTACATGTGATTTTTTGTGAATTACTTCATTGCATAATAGGATAGAACCGCTATGGTGGAATCTACAGATCTATTCTGCTTAATAATGATAAGTAATCTGGCCTATCGTATTTATATATTGTTGTTTCTGACATCTGCTATGATTTTTCTGGCACAATTTGTTACTTTGTGATAGAATAAAAATCAAATAAGTTAAGAACTGAAAGAAGGATGAACAATGGCATTATTCGGATTTATCGGGGCCGGTAATATGGTATATCCCTTAATAAAAGCGACTATGAAAACCTTTGGTAAGGAAGAGGTGGTTTATACGGCTGCCTCACAGTCCCGTCGCAGATTCGTGGAAGAGGAAACCACACTGCCTGCTTTGCTTAGTAATCCGGATGTTGTGAAGCAATGCAAGT
>JAJUHH010000028.1 GCA_029267975.1 Clostridiales bacterium | reverse complement strand
CCCCGGAGGGAAGAACCAAATACGACGTGGGAGCCCTGGAGCAGCTGGAGCTGTATAAACTATCCATGAAGCATTGGTCGGATCATAATACCTCTATTACCGTACATGTGAGAGAACATGAGTGGGAAGAAGTTGCACAGTGGTTATATGAGAACTTTGATTATGCTGTGGGAATTACTCTGCTGCCCTTGTTTGAGGATTCCTATCCTCTGATGCCTTATGAGAGTACCAGCAAGGAGGATTATGAAGCGCGGGTAAAGCGGATCAAGCCTATTGATTATGAACTGCTGGCAGAGCTTGAAGATGCTGAGGAGCGGGAGATCCTGGATAAGGAATGCGAGTCCGGCGCTTGCCCCATCCGGTAAATGTACCAAGCAATAAACGGAAAATATTATTAATTTTATACAAAATTCATCTTGACTTAGTCAGAGGAAGATCAGTATAATTACGACTATATTCATCCGGATGATTTAAAACACCAAGCATAAATGTGATACCTTTATTGAAAGTTATCAATAGCAATATAATAAAACGATATAAGTAACAAGTATGTCAAAGCAATTGACAGAGGCGTCTTAAGGAGTAACTTAAGGCGCCTTTTTTAGTTTATGTGTCCGGAGGGGCTGGATCACACTTGCTGAAAGGAAGGATGAATTATGAATCGTTCAAAGACAGTATCCTTACATAAGCAATTCTATCTTAGGACTATGCTTCTTCTTGTGGTAATTATAGTATCCGAGGCTTTATTATCGGGCTGCCAGCCAAACAGCCAATCCACCTCCGGCCCTGGACCAAGGTTGGAAGCAGCAGCGCAGACCACTGAAGGGACACAGACATCGGCTCCAACACAGAGCCCTGAAGCGACGCAGACGCCGGCTCCAACACAGACTTTTGGACCGTTGCAAGAAGCGGAGCCCGCTGAGCTGCTTATTGGAGCGGCTGCCAGTCTGCAGGCCTCTCTGGAGCAGCTTCAGGAGAACTATGAAAAGCAATATCCCAATACAAAGCTGATCTTTACCTTTGCTGGTTCTGGTACCCTGGAGCAGCAGATCAGGGCAGGGGCCTTAATGGATATCTTTATCTCAGCCGCGGAGAAGCAAATGAATGCTCTGGAGGCAGATAGCTTCCTACTTGAGGGCAGCCGGGTGAAGCTGCTGGAGAATCAAATTGCCTTAATCGTACCCAAGGATAATCCCCTCCGAATAACCGGTTTTGAAGATGTGGTCAAAGCCAAGGTAATCGCTGTGGGAGATCCGGCATCGGTGCCGGCAGGCCAATATGCCCAGGAGATCTATACAGGTATAGGTATCTGGGAGGAGGTCCTTAAGAAAGCTACCCTGGCTAAGGATGTGACGGAGGTCCTTACCTGGGTAAGCTCTGGCAATGCGGATGTGGGTGTGGTATATACCACGGATGCAGCCTTAAGTGATGATGTAATTGTAGCAGCCCTGGCTCCGGACGGCAGTCATAAGCAGGTAATCTATCCTGCAGCCGTCTTAAAGGAGAGCATACAGCAAGAGGCTGCAGGAGAATTCATCCGCTTTCTTCAATCCCAGGAGGCCAGGGATATCTTTGAAAGCTATGGCTTTAAAATACCGGAAGAGTAGATTAACAGGAGGAATTCTTTATGGACTGGTCCCCTTTATGGATATCTCTTTCTACGGCAGTACCGGCTACCATCCTGACCTTTTTTCTCGGCATATTTGCTGCCCGGAAGATAACGAAGGTAGCTGGCTGGTTTGGCAAACTCCTGGATATATTACTGACCCTTCCCCGGGTACTTCCCCCAACGGTTGCCGGCTTTTTGTTGCTCCTTCTTTTGGGTAAGAACGGGATTCCCGGTAAATACCTGTGGGAATTGGGGATTCAGATTGTATTTACCCGTACAGCGGCAATCATTGCGGCGGTTGTGATCTCCTTTCCCCTGATGTACCGTTCCGCCAAGGGAGCCTTTGCCCAGGTGGATCCTTCTCTGATTTATGCAGGGAGAACACTGGGGATGACAGAGTGCAGGATCTTCTGGCGTATTATTCTGCCCAATGCTATGCCGGGAGTTGCCTCCGGTACAATTCTCGCCCTGGCCAGAGCCCTTGGTGAATTTGGTGCAACCTTGATGATTGCAGGTAATATTCCTGGAAGGACACAGACCATGCCCCTTGCCATCTATATGGCAATGCAGGGCGGAAGGCAGCAGGAAGCAATGGTCTGGGTGCTTCTTCTGATTGCCTTATCCTTTGTGATGCTTCTGCTGATGGGGTACTTTGCCAGGGGCTATAGAAGATCTAGGAGGAAAGAGAATGAGCCTGAAAGTTGAGATCAGAAAGCGCTACAGAGACTTCGAATTAGCTGTCAGTTTTGATACAGCCGGCAGCTCCCTGGGGCTGCTGGGAGCCTCCGGCTGTGGAAAAAGCCTGACCTTAAAATGTATTGCAGGAGTTGTAACGCCGGAGGAAGGGAGGATTATTTTAAATGACCGGATTTTATTTGACGCAGAAAAGAAAATTAACCTTCCCCCCAAAGACAGAAGGGTTGGATTGATGTTTCAGCACTATGCACTCTTTCCAAATATGACAGTAAGAGGGAATATCGAGGCGGGAATACGCAGGAAGGAGAAGCGAAGGCTTATGCTTGAGTATCTGACCATGATGCTTCGGCTGGAGGGCAAACTGGAGCGATATCCATATCAGTTATCCGGAGGAGAGCAGCAGCGGGTAGCCTTAGCAAGGATGCTGGCCAATGAGCCGGAGGCGCTCTTATTTGATGAGCCCTTTTCCGCTTTGGATGCCTACTTAAAAAATCAGCTGCAGCAGGAGCTGCTAGGGGTACTTCGGGAGTATCAGGGGGATATTCTGATGGTATCCCACAACAGAGAGGAACTATACCGCTTCTGTAATAAGATTGTGGTGGCGCATCAGGGCCGCGTCATAGAAAGTGGGGATAAGGCAGAGCTCTTCGGCCATCCCAGGCTCCTTACCACAGCCATACTGACTGGATGTAAAAATATCTCCAGAGCAAGAAAGCTCACGGATTATTCTGTGGAAGCGCTGGACTGGAAGCTGCGCCTAGTAACGGACCGGCCTGTGGAGGATTGGGTAAACCATGTAGGAATCCGGGCACATAATCTTCGGCCGGCGCTGGATGGGGAGAGGGACAATACCCTGTCGGTTCTTTGGGCAGAGCTGGCGGAAGGGCCCTTTGAGAATCAATATCTACTGCGCTGCAGCTCAGGGGAAGGGGCCTGTTCCCTCAGCTGGATTGTGGCCAGGAAGGAATGGCAGGGAGGCCTGGAGAAGCAAGCTCCGGCCAGAATTATGTTGCCGGCTGAGTCCCTGCTACTGCTGACAGATTCAAATCCATAGTATAAAGTGTGCAAAAATACAAGCTGATTTTTATCAAAGATTGACAATTCGATGTATTGAAACAGCAATATGCAGATGCTAAAATTGCAGCATACAGTCTTAGCAACGATAGACAGAGACGTCATTTCCTCTTCTGAGGAGATGACGTCTTTTTTAGTAAAGGAGGCATTACTATGAGGCAGGTTGCAATTTATGGCAAGGGTGGGATCGGCAAGTCTACCACCACACAGAACTTAACCGCAGGTCTTGGAGAAATGGGCAAGCAGATTATGATTGTGGGCTGTGATCCTAAGGCCGATTCCACCAGATTAATCCTTGGGGGTCTGGCACAGGAAACAGTTCTGGACACTTTGAGAGAAGAGGGAGAGGATATTGATCTGGAGCTTATTCTAAAGCAGGGATATGCCAAGATCCGCTGTGTAGAATCAGGAGGTCCCGAACCCGGTGTGGGCTGTGCAGGCCGCGGAATCATTACCTCCATTAATCTGCTGGAGCAGCTGGGGGCATATACCGATGATTTGGACTATGTATTCTACGATGTACTTGGTGACGTTGTATGCGGAGGTTTTGCAATGCCTATCCGGGAAGGCAAGGCGCAGGAGATATACATCGTTGCTTCCGGTGAGATGATGGCACTGTACGCAGCCAACAATATCTCCAAGGGTATCCAGAAGTATGCCAATAGCGGTGGGGTAAGGCTGGGCGGTATTATCTGCAACTCCAGAAAGGTGGATGGGGAAGCTGAACTGGTATCTGCCTTTGCCAAGGAGCTGGGTTCCCAAATGATACATTTCGTACCCAGGGATAATGTGGTTCAGAGAGCGGAAATCAACAAGAAGACAGTAATAGATTATGACCCGACTGCAAATCAGGCAGATGAGTACCGTGCCCTGGCCAGGAAAATTGATGGGAATGACATGTTCGTTATCCCCAAGCCTATGAAGCAGGAAAGGCTGGAGGAGCTTCTGACGGAACATGGAATTCTTGATCTGTAGAATAGGGAGGGATGCGGATGCTGCTTATAAGATCAATTATACGGCCGGAGAAGGTTGGCGTGGTATTATCGGAATTACTGGCTGCCGGCTACCCGGCGGTTACCAAGATGGATGTATACGGACGCGGTAAGCAAAAGGGAGTCAAGGTTGGCGAGATCTTCTATGATGAAATCCCCAAGGAAATGCTTCTGATGGTGGTTGAGGATAAGGATAAGGACGATGTGGTAAAGATCATCCTAAAATATGCCAGAACCGGGGAAGAAGGACATTTTGGAGACGGGAGGATATTTGTCAGTCCGGTAGAAGAAGCATACACCATCAGCAGTAGGAAGAAGGGATTGTGATCCGATGAAAGAAGTTATTGCTATTGTCCGGCAAAATAAGGTGAATATGACCAAGGAAGCCCTGGCAGCTGCCGGAATACCCGCATTTACCTGCAGAAAGGTCCTGGGAAGGGGCAAAAAGCTGATTGATATGACACTGCTGCGCACCATCGTGGAATCGGGAGAGATTCCTGCGGTGCAGGGGGAATATCTCTCAGAGACAAACCGGCTGATCTCCAAGCGTATCTTCACAATCATAGTGGAGGATAAGGATGTGGACCTGGCAGTAAATACCCTGATGGATTCAAACTCAACCGGTAATCCCGGGGATGGGAAGATCTTTATATTGCCCATCTATGAGAATTACAGGGTTCGTGATGGCGCATCGGTAACGGATGCATATTAGGAGGTGACAGAAATGGAAGTGTTAGATCGAGTACTTGACCAGTATAATTCCAAGGTTTATAAGAACCGCAAGGAGCATATGGTAAAGGTGAACCAGCATGGCAGCAATGAGATCGCAGCCAATGTCAGGACTATCCCGGGAATCATAACCCAGAGGGGTTGCTGTTATGCAGGTTGTAAGGGTGTGGTATTGGGACCCATTAAGGACGCATTTATCATAACCCACGGACCCATCGGCTGTGCCTTTTATTCCTGGGGAACCAGAAGACATAAGGCTAAGAATGAGGAGGGGGTAGCTAATTACCTGCAATACTGTTTTTCCACCGATCTTCAGGAGCCTGACATTGTATTTGGCGGTGAGAAGAAACTGAAAAAATCTATCGAAGAGGCCATGGAGCTTTTTAAACCCTCCACCATAATGATCTGCTCCACCTGCCCCGTAGGCTTGATCGGAGATGATATCCATGCAGTGGCAAAATGGGCAGAGAAGGAATATGGGATCAAATGTATCGCCTTCAGCTGCGAGGGGTATAAGGGGGTCAGCCAATCAGCCGGACATCACATTGCCAATAATCAGCTGGTCCGCTATGTCATCGGAGAAGGGGATCGTCAGATCAGCAATAAATTTGCCATTAATCTCTTAGGTGAGTATAATATCGGCGGTGATGGCTGGGAGACAGAACGTCTGTTAAAAAGAATCGGCTATGAGATCGTATCCACCTTTACCGGGAACAGCAGTATGGAAGATATCAGCAATGCCCATAAGGCAAACCTAAGTCTTGTTCAGTGCCACCGTTCCATTAACTATATTGCTGAGCTGATCGAAACAAAGTATGGCATCCCCTGGATGAAGGTTAATTTTATTGGTATTGAAGGCACCATTGAAACCCTGCGTAATGTGGCAAGGTATTTTAATGACCCTGAGCTGACAGCAAGAACCGAAGCAGTAATTGCAGATGAACTGGATGCAGTTCGGGAAGACCTGGCCTATTACAGGAGCAAGCTGAAGGGAAAGACAGCAGCTATCTATGTGGGTGGTTCCAGAGCCCATCATTATCAGTTCCTGCTTGAGGACTTGGGAGTCCATACGATTCTGGCCGGCTATGAGTTCGGACACAGGGAGGAATACGAGGGCCGTGAAGTTCTTCCTTTTATTAAGCCTGATGCAGACAGCAAAAATATAGAATCCATCACCGTTGAGCCTGATCCGGCGAAATATCATTTATACCTGTCCGAAGAGGATTTAAACAAACTGCGGGAAGAGAAGCTGATTGATTATTACGGCGGCATGGTGAAGGATATGAAGGACGGAAGCTATATGGTGGACGATCTGAACCACTTTGAGACGGAGGAGTTCCTAAAGCTTCTAAAGCCCGATATCTTCTTCTCCGGTATCAAGGATAAGTATGTAGCACAAAAAGGCGGTGTTTTATCCAGACAGCTGCATTCCTACGATTACAGCGGACCCTATTCCTGCTTCCGGGGTGCGGTAAACTTTGCAAGAGATATCACCATGGGAATTTATACCCCTGCCTGGAGCTATGCGATGGCTCCCTGGAAGACGGTTCCCAGCCTGGAAGGTGAGTTGGGAGGTGAAGCGGTATGCTAGACTATACCAGGAAAGAAGCTTATGAAAGAAGTGCCCTGAGAGTCAACCCGGCCAAGACCTGCCAGCCGGTGGGAGCCATGTATGCGGCCCTGGGGGTGCATGAGTGCATGCCCCACAGTCACGGGTCCCAAGGCTGCTGTGCATTTCACAGAATGTTTTTAACCAGACACTTTAAAGATCCGGCAATGGCGTCCTCCAGTTCCTTTACTGAGGGCGCTTCTGTTTTTGGTGGGGGTACAAATCTAAAGACAGCATCAAAAAATATCTTTGATATCTATCAGCCAAGGATCATAGCGGTACACACCACCTGCCTGTCGGAAACCATTGGGGACGACCTGAATGCCTTGATTCAGTGGATCGATATTCCGGAGGGGAAATATATGGTGCATACCAATACCCCCAGCTACAAGGGCTCTCATATCACCGGCTTTAGCAATATGGTAGCCAGCTTTATCAGCTATCTGTCCCTGCCTGCTGCGAAGAAGGAAGCAAAGCTTGTGCTCCTTCCGGGCTTTGTAAATCCCGGTGACATGCGGGAACTGAAGAGGATTGCAGAGGCCATGCAGGTATCCTATACCATGCTGCCGGATACCAGCGGAGTGATGGATAGTCCCATGACCGGTAAGTTCGAGCTGTTTCCAAAGGGGGGAACCAGGGTGGAGGAAATTATCAACCTTGGGAGCGCTGCCCTAGCCCTGGCCCTTGGCAGGGCGGCAAGTGAGGCTCCCGCTGAAACCCTCTCCAAAAAATGCAATGTTCCTTATAAGATATTGCCGCAGCCCATCGGAATCGGAAGAACGGATGAGTATATTCTGGCCCTGCAGAGCTTTTCAAAGAATGAAGTTCCCTATGTCTTTGAGGAAGAAAGAGGTCAGCTGGTGGATATTCTGATGGATATTCATCCCTATACCTACAATAAAAAGGTGGCAATCTTCGGCGACCCGGATACTGTACTGGGCCTGGCGGAATTTGCCCTGGAGATGGGAATGATCCCTAAATACCTGTTGACCGGTACACCGGGAGAGGCCTTTGAAAGGGAAGCCAAGGAGTTGTTTGTAAAATTTGGCGTAAGGGGCTGCAGCGCCAAGGCAGCAGGAGATTTATATGAGCTGCATCAGTGGATCAAGCAGGAAGGTGTAGACCTGTTGATCGGCGGCACCCATGGAAAATACATTGCCAGGGCAGAGGATATCCCCTTTGTCAGGGCCGGCTTCCCCATCATTGACCGATATGTTCATTCCTATATGCCCCTGGTGGGATACAAAGGCGGTATGAGACTGGCAGAATTCATCTGTAATGCCTTAATGGACCGTCAGGACAGGGATGCAGCAGAAGAGGATTTTGAAATGGTTATGTAAGAAGCTGCAGGCTGGTCCTGCTGGCTTTATCAGGCGATGGCTGATGAAATTAATGCTGCAAGGAGCGGAAAGGAAGTGTATTCCATGGGAAATGAGACCTTACTGGAGGATAGAAGGGATTTTATTTTCGTGAAGCAGGAGGGCTGCAGCGGCAAGGGCCTTCGGTGTGACAGCAACAGTGTGTCTGGATCAGTCAGCCAGCGGGCCTGTGTATACTGTGGGGCCAGAGTGGTGCTAAATCCGATTACGGATGCAGTTCATATTGTTCATGGCCCCATCGGCTGTGCCAGCTATACCTGGGATATCCGGGGAAGCTTAAGCAGCGGTTCTGATCTGTATCGCAACAGCTTTTCTACGGATTTACAGGAGAAGGATGTCATCTTCGGCGGCGAGAAGCGACTGGAGGCTGCACTGGAAGAGGTGATCGAAAAGAAGCATCCCAGGCTGATTTTCGTCTATGCAACCTGCATCGTGGGGGTAATCGGGGACGATGTGGAAGCTGTCTGTAAAAGGATGGCTGCAAAGCATAAGCTGCGGATTATCCCAGTGCAGTCTCCGGGCTTCTCCGGCAACAAAGCTACAGGTTATAAATTAGCCTGCGATGCCATCATGGAGCTGATTGCTCCCCATAAGGCCAAAAAACAGCTTAAACAGCCTGGCCTTAATATCCTGGGGGATTTTAACCTGGCAGGGGAGCTTTGGATGGTAAAGAATTATTTAAAACAAATGGAAATACCTGTGATTGCCGGCATCACCGGCGATTCCAGCTACGATACCCTCCTTCAGGCACCTGTGGCCACACTGAATGTAGTGCAGTGCGCAGGCTCCTCTACCTATCTGGCCAAGCGGATGGAGGAAGAATTGGGTATTCCCTATATTAAGGTTAGTTTCTATGGGATGGAGGATACCATGAACTCCCTGCTTCGGATTGCGGAAGAGCTGAATAATGCAGAGGCCAGGAAGAGGGCAATGTTCCTGGTGGACAGAGAGACAAGGAAGCTGGAGGAGTTCTTAAAGGTTTACCGACCAAGGCTGAAGGGCAAAAAAGCAGCCATCTATGTTGGGGGTGGTTTTAAGGCAATCTCCCTGATCAGACAATTTCGTTCCCTGGGAATGGAGACCGTGCTGGTAGGAACCCAGACGGGCAAAAAAGAGGAATACGAGATAATCACAGAGCTGGTGGACGAAACAGCCGTAGTACTGGATGATGCCAATCCCGCGGAGCTGGAACGCTTTATTAAGGAGAAAGGGGCGCATATTCTGGTGGGCGGTGTAAAGGAAAGACCCTTAGCCTATAAGCTGGGTCTTGCCTTCTGCGACCATAACCACGAGAGAAAGCATCCACTTTGCGGCTTTGACGGTGTCGTTAACTTTACAAAAGAGATCGATCAGAGCATCAATCATCCGGTCTGGAGCTACTTAAAGGAGGCTGACCTATGAGAGGAACACTGGTTAATCTTACTGTAAATCCCTGCAAGATGTGCATGCCTATGGGGGCGGCCACCGCTCTTTATGGAATAAAAAAGTGCATGTCCATCCTACATGGATCCCAGGGCTGCAGCACCTATATAAGACGGCATATGGCAACCCATTATAATGAGCCTGTAGATATTGCTTCCTCCTCCTTAACGGAGGAAGGCACCGTCTACGGCGGGGAGCGCAATCTGATGCAGGGGTTAATAAATCTGATCAAGGTATATCATCCGGAGGTCATCGGGGTTGCCACCACCTGCTTGGCGGAGACCATCGGGGAGGATGTTCAACGAATCATCAGCAATTTTTATGAGATATATCCCGAATACAGACAGGTAACCATCATCCCCATTGCTTCCCCAGGCTATTCGGGAACCCAATACGAAGGATACATGGAAGCCCTGTACCAGATAGTGAAGGCAGTACCCATGAATACAGTCAGGCATCAGAAGGTCAATGTTGTCACCGGCCAGCTGTCGCCGGCGGATACGAGATATTTAAAGACAATTCTTGATAGCTTTGGGCTTGACTATATTCTGCTGCCGGATTTGTCTGAAAATCTGGACGGAGGCTATGAGCCGGAATATCAGAAGCTTCCGGCTGGGGGAACGGACATCCGGGAGATTGGAAAGATGGCAGGAGCAAGAATGACCATAGAGCTTTCCACCTTTGCCGGGGAGACAAAATCCGTGGGACGCTATCTGCAAGAGACCTATGGGGTACCCTGTCAGGTCTTAAATCTGCCCGTGGGTCTGAGGGACAGCGACCGCCTTCTTAAATTCTTAAAGGCCTTGACCGGACGGGAGATACCTGCCGCAATCCGAAAGGAGCGGGCACGTTATCTGGATGCCATGGTAGACTCCCACAAATACTTCGGCGAGGTAAGAGCTGCTATCTATGGGGAAACGGATTTTGCATACAGCATGGTACGCTTATGTACAGAGAATGGAATATTTCCTGTTCTTACTGCCACCGGCTCCAAAGGTGATCGGCTGAAGGAGCTGATCCGTGAGGAGCTGCAGGGCGTCTCTGATATTCTAAATATCAGAGAAACTATAATACTGGACGAAGTGGATTTTCAGACTATAGAGGCGAGGGCAAGAGAAGCTAAGGTTAACCTTATGATCGGTAACTCAGACGGAAGAAGGATTGCCGGGAAGCTTGGGATTCCCCTGATCAGAAGAGGCTTTCCGATTCATGATCATGTAGGAGGACAAAGGCTTCGTATATTGGGCTATGAAGGCTCCCTTAGCATATTGGATGAGATAGCCAATTGCATGATCGATAGAAAAGAAAGTAGCTTTCGGGATGAACTATATGCCAGATACTATAAGAAGCTGCAGGCAGACATAAGTATGCAGGCTACAAGCGTAAAGCCGGCAGAAAGCCGGACAGATGACCGGACACAGTCACATCCCTGCTTTAATTGCAAAGCCCATAAGTATGCCAGAATGCATCTGCCCATCGCACCCCGCTGTAATATCAGCTGCAACTATTGTCTGAGAAAATATGACTGCCCCAATGAAAGCAGACCGGGGGTAACGACTCAGATATTAAAGCCTCAGGAGGCATTGCAAAAGTTCCTTGAGGCACGCAAAAAAGTACCTTATCTTACGGTGGTGGGAATTGCAGGGCCGGGGGATGCCCTGGCCAACTTTCCCGAGACCAGAAAGACCCTGGAGCTGATCCGGAAAGAGGATCAGGACATCACCTTCTGTCTTTCCACCAATGGGCTGATGCTGCCCCATTATGCAGAGGATTTGATCTCTCTGGGAGTATCTCATGTTACCGTTACCATGAATGTCGTCGATCCTTCCATCGGGGCAAAAATATATGGCTACGTGGATTACATGGGTGTGCGTTATGAGGGAGAAGCAGGAGCAGCCATCCTTCTGACCAACCAAATGGCAGGATTAAAGCTTCTGACCTCACGGGGGATTGTCTGTAAAGTGAATATCGTAATGCTGAAAGGAATCAATGACAGTCATATCCCGGAAGTGGTTCATAAATGTAAGGAGCTTGGGGTGACAATGACCAATATCATGCCCCTGATCCCGGTGAAGGGAAGTGTCTTTGAGCAGCTGGAGCCGGTAGGGGAGGATGAGCTTTTGGCCATGAGAAAGGCCTGCGGCAATACCCTGAAGCAGATGTACCATTGCCGGCAATGCAGGGCGGATGCTTTGGGAACCTTGGGTCAGGAGAGCTTTAGCATTGCCGTGGCAAGCAGGAGCGGAATCATGGTTGACCAGCATTTTGGTCATGTTACGGAGTTCTATATTTATCAATATCATAATGGAGACATTCAGCTGAAGGAAACCCGGCAGGTGGAAAAGTACTGTGACGGCAGCCTGGAATGTGAAGAGAAGGAAGACAGGATTGGCAGGATTATTCATTCCATCGCAGACTGCAACGCTGTCATTGCCTTAAGGATTGGTGAAGCGCCAAGGGAGAAGCTGAAGGCAAAAGGGATTCAGGTATTCACCGATTGTGACGGAATTGAAGCCGCCTTGCATAAGGCGGCCTCTAAGTTAAGGATAAAAGCAGAAAATCATATGGCTAAATAAAAGGAGGTAAGAAAGAATGGTTGATTTACAGCATCATATCTTTGTCTGCAGCAGCTGCAGGATCAAGGGGCAGCAGATGGGAAAATGCTATGCCAAGGGCTCCGCGAATCTGATACAGCGCTTTTTGGAGATCGCAGAGGAGAAGGATTTAAGCGGTAAGATCATGATTACCAACACAGGCTGCTTTGGCATCTGCGATAAGGGGTCGGTTGTGCTGGTATATCCGGAGGGTGTCTGGTATGGGAATGTTTCTGAGGATGATGTGGATAAAATCATGGAAAAACATATCCTTGGTGGAAATCCTGTTGAGGAACTGAGAATATAAGTGGCGCTCTGTCCAGGGAGGTGGTGTCGTGCTTCAGCTGATTGATAATACCTTAATGGAACTGAAGGAAAACCTGCCGTCCAGGGAGGAATTGCACAGCTTCTGCACTTTGCTTTTTGCAATCGGTGTGGACGGGATAGAGCTTTCTGTTCCGGTCTATAAAAGAATGGAAACTCTGCCCCCCGGAAGATTTCTTCTGAATATTGACTTGGCCGAACAGGCAGAGCAGTACCCGGGTTTTTACCGTTATGTGTGCCGGCAGAGCTCAGGCATCAGTAATATGATTCAGGAAATACAGATCAATGATGTAAGAGAAATCCTGAAGCTTCGCAGCATACGAAGTCTGCAGGAGGTCCGTATTGTGGGTCTGGATGATTTAATCTGCCATGCTTATGAAAAATATCTGCAGGAACTGATCATTTGCCTGCCCTGCAATCTGATACATTTTTGTCCGGAGAACACCTATGGCTGTGCCAGTGCCCTGGCCTTGGAGTGGCTGATGAATTATGGGGACAATATCACTGTCAGCTTTGCAGGCAGCAGAAATAATGCAGCTACGGAGGAGCTTATCATGGCTCTTCGCCTGGCAATCAGGCATAAGCCTAATCGGGATCTGACGGTGCTTCCGCAGTTGGTAAGGCTCTATGAGAAATTCTTCAATAAAACTGTGGGTAACCGCAAACCGATTATCGGCAAGGGGATATTTCGGGTGGAATCCGGGATTCATGCAGATGCACTAAACAAAAATCCAATGACCTATGAAGCATACGCTCCTCATAGTGTGGGTGGCAAATCCGAGCTGGTTATCGGAAAGCATTCCGGAAGCAGAGCGGTAAAGCTGAAGATGGAGGAGCTAAAGCTTAAAATACCGCCGGATGATACGGTGGAGCTAATCCTGCAAAATGTTAAAAGCTGTTGTACCAAGGATAGAAAGAGCTTAAGTGAAGCAGAGTTTCTTTGCTTGGTTAGGGAGGTTATGGGCGGTGAGGGACGTAAAATATATTGTTGATACCACCCTGCGGGATGGGGAGCAAAGTCCCGGAATAGCCTTGGGTGTGGAGGAAAAGGTCAAGATTGCAGGATTATTGGATGACCTGGGGGTATATGAGATTGAAGCCGGAATACCTATGATCAGCCCTGAGGAGGAAGAGAGCATCTGCCGTATATTGGAGCGGAAAAAGCGGGCGAAGATATCGGTTTGGAGCAGGATGAATCTTCAGGATGTGGGACGCTCCATCAACTGTCGCCCGGATATCCTGCACATCGGAGCCCCGGTATCCTACGT
>JAJUHH010000027.1 GCA_029267975.1 Clostridiales bacterium | reverse complement strand
TATGGCACGATGCAGGTCATAAAGATGGACACACAGAATTAGGATCAGAAGTATTAATAGAACGATTCCAATGGAAAACTGCATATCCATCGCACCTCCAGAAGAGTATTACTTAATTTCCTTCTTGCTAAACAATACATAGCCGATTGTAAGGAAGATCACAGTCCACAGTAATCCATACATCCAGTAATTACCATAAGCCGCAGAACCTTCCCAGGGAAGCACCAATTGGTACTGCTGATCATAATTGATTGCTCCGATTAAATTAAAGGGTAATATCTTTGACAGCCTTTGGAAAATATCATATCGCAAACCTAGATAAGAGCTGACAATAGGAAATACCACAATGGCAACCATGATTGAAGTGATTGCGCCAGAGGTACCTTCCAGCAGAAAAAGGAAGCAGTGGGAAGCTGCCAAAGCGCTGATCAGCATGGGAAGGGCAAGAAGAATTGATTTCAGCAGCATCATCAATGCATCCATGCCTGTGTTCTCCAGCAGCAGGTAAGCAGAGCCTACAAACAGCCCCATAATGATCATAAAGGCAAGCAGGGCATAAAGCAGTGCCACAATGAATTTACCCATATATATCTTTCCCCGGATAATACCGTAGGAAATGCTGTTTTTCATGGTATGGTTGGCATACTCATTTCCAAATACAATGGATGCCACTAAAGTACAAAGAATAAATAATACATTCCAGCCACTGCTGATAAAGGATATTGAAAAATCCGTTCTATCGTAAGGAAAGGTAGGCTCCGAATGTCCGATAGAGGCTAGCAGCACATTCACGCTGATTAATAAGATGGAACAGATGCCTATGAACATATAACTTCCTTTGGTACGAATTAATCGGTATAATTCACTTTTTATATAATTAGTCATTGCTTTCTCCTCCTACCAATTGAATAAAATAGTCTTCCAGTTTGATTTCCTTCAGCGTAATAGAGTTAAGGCGAATACCGTTTGTAACCGCTATTTGGCTGACTTTATATGGATCATTCAAATAATCAAACAGATGGATACTGTAATCAGGGTTAACCCTGTAATTGGTGGTATGAAGCTTAGTCTCAAGCAATGCTGTCATAGCTTCAAGCGGTTCAACCCTCAGTTCAATATATCTGCCGCATTCCATGGACAGCTCCTCGGCAGACAGCTGCTTTACTAATTTACTTTTATCAATAAAGCCATAATTGGTAACTAAGCTAGACAGCTCGGACAGAATATGACTGGAGATTAGAATCGTAATATTCTTTTCCTGGTTCAGTCGAATTAACAAATTTCTGATTTCGACGATACCGAAGGGATCCAATCCGTTGATCGGTTCGTCTAATAGTAAAAGTTCCGGTTTATTCATAAGGGCCAGAGCAAGCCCAAGGCGCTGCTTCATACCCAGGGAGAAGCTCTTATATTTCTTCTTGCCGGTGTCTGCTAAGCCCACCTCCTGCAAAGCATCTTGGATACATTCCTTACCGGGAATACCTCTTTGCAGGCGGTAGTACTCCAAATTTTCTTCTGCAGTCAGATTTGCATAGAAGCTGGGGGTCTCAATAATGGATCCAATCCGCTTCCTGCCCAAATTAATTCCAGAGGGAGAGCTTTGGTCAAATAAGGTTATTTCACCTTCTGTTGAAAAAGCCTGGCCACTGATCAAACGAAGCAGAGTGGTCTTACCGGCACCGTTCTTTCCCACCAGACCATAGATATCACCTTGCTTTACTTCAAGGCTGACATTGCTTAAAGCAGCTGTGTTTCCATATTTTTTTGTAAGATTTCTTGTAGATAAGATGGTATCTCGCACTTTTATACTCCTTTCGATCCATAAGTTTTATCTTGGATATTAAGGCCATTATAACGAAGGAGCTTTAATAAGTACTTAATTAAGTTTAAAGAAATCATAAAGTTATGTCAGGTAAGCTATATTCTTTTGTTGGTATCCAGCTTAAAACCGATACCCCATACTGTTTTGATATAAGAATCCTCATCAAACTCCTTGATTTTCTTCCTTAGATTACTGATGTGTACATTGATCGTGTTATCTTCACCGTAATAGCCTGCCTTCCAGATGTCCTGATATATGGCTTCCTTGGTGAAGACCTTGTCCGGATATTGCAGCAGCAGGAGCAGAATATCGAATTCAACAGCCGTCAGGGTAACAGGCTTTTGGTTGACGGTAACTTCTCTGGCTTCCGGGTTCAATTGTAATTGCTTAAAGGTATATAGTTTCTTCTCTTCGGTATCAGTAGTCAGACTGCTTGTCCGACTTCTGCGAAGCAGAGCACCGACCCTTGCCAGAAGCTCCTCCCGCTCAAAGGGCTTGGTAATATAATCGTCTGCACCATTTTTTAAGGCATTTACCTTATCCTCTAGGGCTGTCTTTGCAGAGATAATGAGGATGGGGATCTGGGAGACTGCTCTGATTTGTGAGATTAATTCCTCCCCGGTGATGCCCGGAAGCATCAGATCCAGCAGAACCAGATCAAACTGTGTAAGACCTAGCTGCAGCTTGGCTTCTGTACCTGAAAAGGCAGCAACTGCATGATAGTTCTCCCGCTCAAGATATTTACATAATAATCGGTTAATATCCGCATCGTCTTCAATGACAAGAATTTTTTCCAACATAGTTTCGACCTCAATATCGTTTTACATTATTGAACGGATTATAGCATAAGAAATCTTCAAAAACAATGAAGTTTCAATATATATGGTAAAATATGACGATGTCGCTGCAGTAAATACTACAACGATAGAATTTTTGCGCTTTAAAAATTAACATATAGTACATTTTACCTATCTTATAATTACAAGGATTTCAGCATGTTTTGGCCTTTTTAAACATATACATATATTATGACAACCAGTTAATAACATTCATAATTTATTAATAATTTAGGAGGAAGTACCGAATGAAGAAAATAATCAGCATTATTTTGATTGTATTTCTTATACTTACCTCAGATGCGGTTACGGTGTCTGGCAAAACAAACCACAAGGGAAAAGATTCTCATCATAATTCCGGATGGAATTATGACTGGGGAAGCAATCAAGAGGGCAATTTTTGGGACTATGATTGGAGTAAATGGGGGGTCAACCGGGGCTACAATTGGTGGGGTGGCACAAGCTGGACCTACAGTATCAGTAAATCATCAACCATTAAATATGCCAGCTATAAGATTCCCACAACGCTCTTCACGGACGGTATGGGGGCAAGTACCAAGTATAATAAGAAGAAAAAGATATTCTCTGTAAGCCGCGGCAACATAGCAATTGATATTTACTTAAAAAATAAAAAAGTCTATGTGAATGGTGCCCCGGATCCTTATTCGGGTATCTTTACAGCCAAGGACAGCAAGAAATCCAAGGCCCTGATTGCCTATATCGCCAAAATTCTTGGGGTAGAGGTGACATTTAAGGATGATGACGTGACGGTTATCAGCCCGGGACTAGATGCTCCAACGAAACTGACGGTGACGGCGGTGGGAGGCAATGTGGTTAAGAATACCTTAAATAGCACAAATCTTTATCTCAATGCTTCTGCCAAGATCAAAGCCGGTCAGGCAACCGGCGGTAGGGCGGAATTATATGTGGGCTCCAAACTGGTTGCTACAGATACTACGATTTCCGCCACAGATACGACGGTGAATTTTACTACCTCTGACAATTCTCCTACCAATAGCGAGCTAAGAGCTGCAGTGCCGGCCGGTGGTATTGTTACAGTGAAACTTTATAATGTTTATAATCATGTTGTATGCTCCACAGAAAATCCAAATCTTGCAGTTGATTATAATCCGCCTACCATTTCCTTTGGCGATGCAAATAATATGGCAGCAAATTACGATGCTGTGAGCGGAAAGCTTTATATCAGGCTGGCCAGTGCCGGTGTCATTGGGGATAAGGTGGATGTGACAAAGCTGACCTTCTATAATTCTTACAATAATAGGTATACCCTCACCAATACCAATGGGGCCGGCACCAGCGGTGTGGTTACCAGCACAACAACACTGGAGATCACCGTAAGCCCCATGGATCAGTATTATATCGCAAACCTGGGATCCGCATCCTCCTCCCCGCTGTACCTGATGATAGCAGGAGGGGTCTTATATGATACCGCAGGAAACAGATCCCCGGAGAATATCACACAGGTCATTCCGGTAAATCAAACCTCTGGCACACCAGTGCCCAGCCTGCTTAGCGCCCCTACCAATGTTACCATTATTCCTTCGGGCGGAACGGTAGTTGCCAATACCTTAAATAAGACCAATAGCGCTATGACCGTGACCGCACAGATCACAGCCAACCAGGCAGTCGGAGGAAGGGCGGAATTATATATCGGGAACAAGTTGATTGCCACAGACCTCTATATTTATCAAAATGAAAGTCAGGTAACCTTTACCGTACCCGATGGCAGTCCCAGCAGTGAGAGACTGCAGGCAGCAGTATCTGCCGGAGGCCTTGTGACAGTGAAATTATATGACATTTATCAAAACCATGTAACCAGCGCCGTTTCAAACCCTACCCTGAAAGTAGATTATCAGGCGCCCACCGTCCTGAGCCTGGCTACAGCAGGGTATAATTCCGATGCAGGGCAGTTATATCTATTCATAAATGGTACGGCTGATGCTGCGGATAAAGTGGACTTATCAAAGATCACCCTCTTTGATAATGCAAACAGGTCCCTTACCTTGTCTAGTTCTATGGGTACCGCAGTCATAAGTGCAAGCGGTGACAGCCAGCAAAAGCAGCAGTTTCTTCTGCTAGTCAATGTAAATGCACAGTATAAGGAGTACTTAAAGAACCTGAACTCGGCAGCATACCTTAGGGTAGCCGCTGGTTCTCTGATCAGTGATACTGCAGGCAATCCGCCAGCCGGCTTCTCCTCAGACCAGGTAATTGAACTGGCCATCATTAAGTCATACTAGAAGCCTGGGATGACACAAGAAAGAAAATCAGATTGGTAATAAAAAAAGTAGAAAACAGAACATAAAATAGTGAAAAGGGAGGAAAGAAAAAGCTGCCTCTTATCAAACAGTACATGACAGGAGTCAGCTTGCTCTTTCCTTCCTTTTTATCTAACACATTTTTATCTGCAGACACATTGCACTAATATTATAAGGTAATTGCAATTAGCGTTTGTTGCCCATAAAAACAAGGATATTGCTTAACGCTCGTTACCCATAAAAAACAGGGCTACAGTTCCCGGACCTGAGTGAGAACCGATGGTAGGGCAAACATAATTCAGCAGGGCATTCTTAATTCCGAAGCGCTCTTTGATTAAATCAGCAACAAACTGTGCATCCTCTTCGCAATCACCATGGCTGATGAATACGATATCATTCTGCTGAGGGTAATTCTTTAACCTATTTTCCATTTGGTCAACCAGGGAGATCAGTGCTTTCTTACGGCCTCTGACATTATTCAGGGGTATGAGGCGTCCTTCATTATCAACATGCAATACCGGCTTCACATTGATTAAGGTGCCGATGATGGCGGTTGCCTTGGACACTCGTCCGCCCCGGTGCAGATGGAATAAGTCATCTACGGTAAACAGGTGGCAGAAGTTCAGCTTGTTCTTCTCCAGCCATGCAAGGGTTTCGTCCAAGCTCTTACCGCTTTCCTTCAACTCGACAGCCTTATGGACAAACAGGCCCTCGCCTAGGGAAGCACATAGAGAATCAACTACGACGATCCTCGCTTCCGGACGTTCCTCCTGAAGCTCTCTGGCTACTGTGCCCGCAACGGAACAGCTTCCGCTTAGAGCAGAGGAGAAAGCAATATGAAGGATGTCATAACCCTGGTCCAGTAAGCCGGTAAAAAGCATTCTGGCATTCTCCGGGTTAGCAGCCATGGTTGTCGGCATTGCACCTTTACGCATCTTATCGTAAAATTCCTTTGGTGTCAGGAAAATCTTATCTCCGTATACAGTGTCATCAAAAGTATAATATAAGGGCAGGACAGAGATATTGTGCTGCCTTAGATAATCTTCCGGTAAATCACAGGTGATATCTGTGGTTATGATATAATCTTTCATTCATTTACCCTTCCTTTCATGCATTTAAATTAACAATAACAAGTGGTATTGATTACGATATGATATATTATAACATGCCATTCGTAGTTGTTTCAATAACATTTCCATAATTATGTTATTATGTTATTTAACTGTAATGAATATTACTGTTTACATCTCAGGATAAGAATACCGGCATAGGATTCCTCTTCAATGAAAAAACTCTTTTCATCTATACACCCATGTGTTATAATGTCCACAATGAGCAGATTGATCTATGTGTAAATATATGGATAAAACTAGGGCGAACTTAAGTTACTAATCTGCTTAAGTAATAATATAATGTATTATTAGTAATTGCTAAGGAGGCATATACATATGAAGCATATTAAGACTTTAAACACAAGAAACCTGAAGGAAAGCATGAAAAAGGGTGGTTGTGGAGAATGTCAGACATCATGCCAGTCAGCATGCAAGACATCCTGTACTGTTGGCAATCAGAGCTGTGAGAACAAATAGATAAATAATACGCAATCTGGATTTGCAATTATATGGGGCTGCCTCATTATATTCTTCGATTATGATAAATTCGGAAGATATTGTGAGCCAGTCCCATTCGTCGTGAAAGCTTATGTAAGGAGAGTGGAACATGGTTCACCAATTTAAAAATAATGGATATAATATCGTGTTGGATGTTAATAGCGGCATGATACATGTTGTGGATGATCTGGCTTATGATATTATTGAGATGTACGAAACCCATGATCGCGGAAGTATCATCAGTGCCATGGTAGAGAAATATACGAAGCCTGAGTATATGCGTCTGATCAGGGAGCAGGAGAGAGCTGCCGGGGATGACTCATTGACAGAGGGTGAGAAAGACTTCTGTGATGATGTGGAAGCCCTGATACGTCAGATCAAAGAGGTTCTGGAGGATGTTGAGCAGCTGAAGAAGGACGGAGCCTTATTTTCCAAGGACATCTACGAGGAGTATATCAGAGATTTCAAACAAAGGTCGACGGTAGTGAAGGCCCTTTGCTTACATATTGCCCATGATTGCAATCTGGCTTGCAAATATTGCTTTGCAGAAGAAGGAGAATACAAGGGGCACAGGGAACTTATGAGCTTTGAGGTAGGCAAGAAAGCCCTTGATTTCCTCATTAAAAACTCTGGCAACCGCAAGAATCTTGAAGTGGATTTCTTTGGCGGAGAGCCACTCATGAACTGGCAGGTGGTGAAGGATCTTGTGGCCTACGGCAGAGAGCAGGAGCAGCTTCATAATAAGAAGTTCCGCTTTACCCTTACCACCAACGGCTTACTCTTAAATGATGAGGTTATGGAGTTTGTCAACCGTGAGATGAGCAATGTGGTACTTAGCATCGACGGAAGAAAGGAAGTCAATGACCGGATGCGCCCCAGCCGTAATGGGAAGGGAAGCTATGAGCTGATTTTACCGAAATTTCAGAAGCTGGCGGACAGCCGCAATCAGACCAATTATTACGTAAGAGGTACCTTTACCCATAACAATCTGGATTTTAGTGAGGATGTAAAGCATCTTGCGGATCTTGGCTTTAAGCAAATCTCTGTAGAGCCTGTGGTTGCAATGCCGGAGGATTCCTATGCCATTACTGAGGAAGACCTGCCCAAGCTATTTGAGGAGTATGACCGTCTGGCAAAGCTGATGCTTGAATATCAGAAGGAAGGCACGGATTTTAACTTCTTCCATTTTATGCTTGATTTAAGCGGCGGTCCCTGTGTGGCTAAGCGTTTATCCGGTTGTGGCTCCGGTACTGAATACCTGGCTGTGACGCCTTGGGGGGATCTGTATCCCTGCCATCAGTTTGTGGGTATCCCGGAATTTCTGATGGGCAATGTGGAGGAAGGTGTTAAGACAACTGACCTTCGTGAGGAATTTAAGCAATGCAATGTATATTCCAAGGAGAAATGCAGGAACTGCTTTGCTAAGTTCTACTGCAGCGGCGGTTGCGCGGCGAATTCCTATAAGTTCCATAATGATATTAATGTTGCTTATGATATCGGCTGTGCATTGCATATGAAGCGGGTTGAATGTGCTATTATGCTCAAAGCTGCAGCAGCTCAGGAATAGCATCCTGGTATTCGTTGTATTATCCGTGTGGATACAGTCATGAGGAAGATATGGTGGTTATATGGAAAAATGGATGATAAAGAATAAAAAAGCGGACTATCCTTTCCTCGTGCAGGAATGCGGTATCAGCGAGGTGCTGGCACGCTGTCTGGTGAATAAAGGCTATGATAAACCGGAGGACATAAAGGCTTTTTTAAATCCCAATCCCAAAGATCTGCATGATCCCTTTCTGTTAAAGGATATGAAAGAGGCTTGTGATCTGTTGAGAGAGAAGCTTCGACTGGGAAAGCGGATACGGATCATAGGTGACTATGACGTGGATGGTGTGGTTTCCACCTACATTCTATACCGCAGCCTGACAAGATTGGGGGCAGAGGTTGACTATGAGATACCCGACCGGATCAAGGACGGCTATGGAATCAATCTTCAGATGGTGGAAGCCGCATATCAGGAGGGGATCGATACCATCCTGACCTGTGATAACGGGATTGTGGCCATAGAGCAGATAGAGCTGGCCAAAAGCTATGGCATGACAGTCATTATCACAGACCATCATAATTTGTTGGAGCGTGGTAATCAGGACCAGTCCCAGGCAGAGGAGGGCTATCTGGCGGATGTATCCATGGATGAGACGGATATCTATCAGCTGCAATTGGCTAAGGCTTCTGCTCCAATGCTGCGAGCTATGGAAGCAAACGCATCCATGGAAGCAAACGCATCCATGGAAGTTGCGGCTGCCCTTGAAGTGGTGCTGCCGGCAGCAGATGCGGTGATTAATCCCAAGCGCCCGGACTGTCATTATCCCTATCGGGGCCTATGTGGGGCGGCAGTTGCTTATAAGCTTAGCTGTGCTCTTTTTGCTGTGCTGGGAGCAGAGGATGAGCTTCTTAAGGAGGAGCTCCTTTCCTATACAGCAATTGCTACAGTCTGCGATGTTATGGAGCTGACAGGTGAAAACCGTATTATTGTAAAATATGGCCTGGAGCTGTTGAAGCATACAAAGAATAAGGGCTTGCTGGCACTTATGGAAGCCAGCAGTATACAGAAGGAGCAACTGACGGCTTTCCATCTTGGCTTTGTCATAGGCCCCTGCCTCAACGCTTCCGGCCGTTTGGATACTGCCAAGAAGGGACTTGAGCTATTACTTGCTGAGACGGAGGAGCAGGCCATCTCTCTGGCAACAGAGGTTCGCATGCTGAATGAGCTTCGTAAGGATATGACAGCTAAGAATGTTGAGAAGGCAATTAGGCTCATAGAGGAAAGTGATTTGAAGGAGGATAAGATTCTGGTGGTTTATCTCCCGGATTGCCATGAGAGTATCGCCGGGATCATCGCCGGCAGAATCAGAGAGCGCTTCCATCGTCCGACCCTGGTGCTGACGGATTCAGAAATGTCTGTAAAGGGGTCAGGAAGATCTATAGAACAGTATAATATGATTGAAGAATTGAATAAATGCCGTGACCTCTTTCTTAAGGTAGGAGGTCATCCCATGGCAGCAGGCTTCTCCCTGCTTCGGGAGAAGGTGGAGGAGCTTCGAAGCTTCCTCAACAGGACAACAAGCCTGACCGAGGAGATGCTGATCCCAAAGGTATCCATAGATATCCACCTTCCCTTAGGCTATGTCACCCAGGAGCTGGTGGAGGAGCTAAAGCTTCTTGAGCCCTTTGGTAAAGGAAATGAGAAGCCTCTGTTTGCAGAAAAAGAGTTAAAAATCAAATCCGCCTTTATTCTTGGAAAAAATGCCAGTGGTATCAAGCTTAATGTAGAAAACAAATACGGACGGTCAATGGAAGCGATTTACTTTGGAAATGTTGAAGAGTTCTTTACCTATATTGGTAATACTTATGGTGTAGAGGAAGCAGAAAAATTAAAGACCGGCCGCAGTATGAATGCGCTTCTGTCCCTGACCTATTTTCCAAGGATTAATGAATACAATGGCTTTAAAACTGTGCAGTTAATGGTCCAAAATTACCGATGAGAAACATCTAAGTTCACTTTTTGTCATTTTTATGAGCTTTTTGAACGAAATGATAGAATTATTCTTTACGAAGTATAAAATATAGTGATATAATAATCACCTAAACTTCATGTTCCATGACATCGCGGCATTCTTCAGCAGTTACATGAAGTAAATATTGTGAAAATATAAGATGATTTTCACAGGGTGGATTGCAGAGTTCACCCAGCAAATTTGTGCCTTGGCCTATTTAATGGAAGGAATTATGGAGCCTTTCCAGGCTTGGCATTATGGAGGTTAAACAAACAATGAAAAAGTTAGAAGAATATGTAAGAAGTATACCGGATTTTCCGGAGCCCGGAATAATATTTCGCGATGTTACAAGCGTGCTGCAGGATAAGGACGGTTTAAAGCTTGCCATAGACCAGATGCAGGAGATGTTAAAGGGTATTGAGTTTGACATCATTGCCGGACCTGAATCCAGAGGGTTCATCTTTGGTGTACCCATCGCTTATAATTTGAATAAAGCATTTATACCAGTTCGTAAAAAAGGTAAATTACCCTGTGAGACCGTATCCATGGACTATGATCTGGAGTACGGAAAGGCAACCATAGAGATTCATAAAGATGCGATCAAGCCCGGACAGAAGGTTGTTATCGTAGACGACCTGATTGCAACCGGCGGTACCATTGAAGCCATTACCAAGCTCATTGAGATGCTGGGCGGCGAAGTGGTTAAGATTATCTTCCTTATGGAATTGAAAGGCTTAAAGGGCCGTGATAAGCTTGCCGGTTATGATGTGGATGCTGTCATTCAATATGAGGGAAAATAAACTACGAAAATAGAGCTTACTCGAAGCAAACATTCTTGAAATGAGCTTATAAGAAAAGAGCAGGCTAATAAGAATATCTAAAAAGGATAACTTTACAAAGATAATTCATAAAATAATTTAAAACAACTTGATTTGAACAGACTTGATAGAAACTAACTTGGTACGATTGATTCGTTTATTTTAGATAGGTGGTGATGATCATGGAAGACTTAAAGACATTAGATCCCGTAACAATGGCGGCGCCTGCGGATTTTACTGCGCCTGAAGCACTGTATCAGGAATTGATTAATAAGATTCGAAGCTACCACCCGTCTGCAGATATTTCCATGGTCGGGAAGGCATACCATCTGGCGGATGACGCACATAAGAATCAGCTGCGTAAATCCGGAGAGCCTTATATCATCCATCCTTTGTGCGTGGCTAATATTCTGGCTGACCTTGAGCTTGATAAGGAGACCATTGTTGCAGGCATTTTGCATGATGTGGTGGAAGACACGGAATATTCCATAGCGCAGATCACAGCATTATTCTCCGAAGAGATTGCCCTTTTGGTGGACGGTGTTACGAAGCTGACCAAATTAAACTACTCCGTGGACAAGGTAGAGCTGCAGGCTGAGAATCTTCGAAAGATGTTTCTGGCCATGGCGAAGGATATCCGTGTTATCTTGATCAAGCTTGCGGATCGCCTTCATAATATGCGTACCTTAAAATACAAGGAACCGGAGAAGCAAAAAGAGACCGCCAGGGAGACTATGGATATCTACGCGCCCATAGCGCAGCGGTTAGGTATCTCCAAGATTAAGATAGAACTGGATGATCTGTCACTAAAGTATCTTGAACCTGAGGTGTATAAGGATCTTACTGAGAAGATTGCTACCAAGAAAAGCGAGCGCCAGGCTTACATTGACGATATTGTTGCTGATGTAAGGATGCATATTGAGGAAGCTGGAATTCAGGCCAAGATCGACGGCCGAATCAAGCATTTTTTCAGTATATATAAGAAAATGGTGAATCAGAATAAGACTCTGGAGCAGATCTATGATTTGTTCGCAGTAAGAATTATTGTTGATTCTTTAAAAGACTGTTATGCGGCATTGGGAGTCATCCATGAAATGTATAAGCCGATTCCCGGTCGTTTTAAAGATTATATTGCCATGCCCAAGCCCAATATGTATCAGTCTCTTCATACGACTCTAATCGGGCCCAAGGGCTCACCCTTTGAGATACAGATCCGTACCTATGAAATGCACCGGACTGCAGAATATGGTATTGCAGCCCACTGGAAGTATAAAGAGGGACAGGATGGCAAGAGCGGTACTGCCAACTCCGAGGAGGAGAAGCTTACCTGGCTCAGACAGGTACTTGAGTGGCAGAGGGACATGTCCGATAATAAGGAATTCCTTAGCCTCATTAAAAATGACTTTGACTTATTCTCCGAAAGTGTTTACGCTTTCACACCCACGGGTGATGTAAAGACCCTGCCTACGGGATCCAACACCATTGACTTTGCCTACAGCATTCATAGTGCGGTTGGTAATAAGATGGTTGGTGCCCGTGTCAATGGTAAGCTGGAGCCTATCGATTATGTGATTCAGAACGGAGATAGAATTGAGATCATAACCTCCCAGAATTCCAGGGGCCCCAGCAGAGACTGGCTCTCCATTGTCAAGAGTACCCAGGCAAAGAATAAGATTAACCAGTGGTTTAAGAATGAGCTGAAAGAGGATAATATCAACAGAGGCAAGGAATTAATTCTTGCCTATTGCAAAACCAAGAATATTACCTTAAGTGACATTATGAAGCCTGAGTTTACCAGTGTCGTCATGCGCAAATACGGCTTCCGGGATTGGGATTCCGTACTGGCAGCAGTTGGTCACGGAGGTTTAAAGGAAGGTCAGATTGTCAATAAGCTGCAAGAGGAATATAAGAAGAAGTACAAGAAAGAGATTACCGATGAGAATGTTCTGGAGGCAGTCTCTGAAATAAGAGAAAAAGTACCTCAGAAGAGGTCAAAAAGCGGCATTGTGGTAGAAGGCATTCATGATCTTGCCGTACGCTTCTCCAGGTGCTGCAGCCCTGTTCCGGGAGATGAGATCGTAGGTTTTGTAACCAGAGGCAGAGGTGTATCCATTCACAGAACGGACTGTATCAATGTGATCAATCTTCCTGAGGAGGACCGTGCCAGACTGATCGATGCGGAATGGAGTGTCTCCGCAGACGGTAAGGATGCAGGCGGAGTATACAGCGCAGAGATTAAGATCTATGCCAACAACCGTACCGGGGTACTGGTAGACATTTCCAAGGTTTTGACAGAGAATAAGATCGATGTGCTCTCCATGAATGTCAGAACCAGCAAGCAGGGAAAGGCCTCCATCAGTATTGGTTTTGAGATCAAAGGCAAGGAACAGCTGAATGAGATCATAGCCAAGATCAAAAATGTGGAGAGTGTACTGGATATCGAACGTACTGCCGGCTAAGAGTGAAAATAAAAGGCGATTTTCACTCGTCAAAGTTTGAGCCTGCGTGGTCCTCGGCTCAAACTATATCTAAGATTTATGTAGGTAAAATTATTAAGCGATTTTAATTTGTCAAAGTTTGAGCCTGCGTAATCCTGGCGTGCGAATTGCACGCTGCTCAAAACTATATCAGTGAAATATAAGTCAAACCGGAGGTCTTTATGAGCAAATTAATTAGCAAAACACTTGTGCTCGGCATGGTTCAGACCAATTGCTATATCATAAGCAATGGCGAAACCGGGGAGGCAATCGTAATTGATCCTGCGGATAAGGCAGAACAACTTTATCAATATATTAACTCAAATGACCTTGTGTGTAAGGGAATCCTTC
>JAJUHH010000026.1 GCA_029267975.1 Clostridiales bacterium | reverse complement strand
TACAATACTGGTATGTATAATTAGGTTAAAGCGGTAAGTTCTGAAATTGAACATGCCTGCCTGCTCTGACTTTGGACGGATTCACACCGTATTTTTCGTAAAAGCACTTAGAAAAATAACTCAGATGATTGAAACCGCAAGTCAGGGCAATGGTCGTGATACTTTCTTTTGAATGCGTGAGCAGATACGACGCTATCTCCAGTCTGTATTCGTTCAGATAATTTCCGGGCGTTTCATTTGAGTATTTTTTAAAAAGCTTGCAGCACTTGCTGCGGCTCACATTGCCTGCTGCAGCGATGTCATCAAGGGATATATTCTCTCCATAATTATTCTTGATAAATGAGACCATTTTCCTCTGCGTCTTCAGATCGGGATCGTTGTCGGTATGTGCCAAAGCTTCAGCCGTCGGAAAAGTCAGTGTCAGCTTCCACAGTTTCAGGAAAAGTTCATATTGCTGCAGTACATAATGATATGTATGCTCCGCTTTTTTTTGATTGTCAATATCGAGGAGTATCTCTGTCACGGCATCAGCCGACGCAGTCCCGCTTCTGAGTAGATAGTAGTCCGGCGCAACATCGCAGAAGGCATCCACATAGCGCTCTCTTGACACATGGCTGCCGAAGAGCATAGATGGCTGGAAGAGTATACACAGATAAAAACTCTCATCATGTTTGTCTGAAAAACCATAGTGAAGCTGTCTGGAATTGACCATAAGACAGTCTCCCTCATGCAATTCCACTGTTTGGCCGTTAATGTGATAACTCATATGGCCACTTTTTATATATATCCATTCTATATCGTCGTGCCAATGGCAAAGTGCTCTGTAATTCTGAAAATATGACAGTAGCCCCCACTGTATATATATAGGAATGCCGGGTTCATCATGGTGTACTACTTCAGAGGCGTCGTTCATGACATCCAGATCGTGTATGATTTTATTTTGCTTCTCCACAGCAGTTCTCCGCTAAAATACGATTTTTATAACTATTTGCTATAATTGTGCTATTTTTGTAAGGAGTTTGATACTATAATTATAATATCCGAGTCGAAAAAATACAAGATTGTGAGGCAAAAGTCATAAGTATGCGCCATAGATAATGGCAGACCTTACGGAGCAAGCTTCACTCTGGAATACCAAGTAAGCCTTATATTCAGATATGTCACAGGAGGAGTGTTACGGATGAACACAGAAGAGAAAAGATACTTTAACAAGGAGCTCATGACGCTGGCGATACCGCTGGCACTGCAAAATCTCCTTAATGCGCTGGTAGGCGCTTCAGATGCCTTAATGCTGGGCAGACTGACACAGAATGCCATTGCCGCGGTGTCCCTGGCGAACCAGATTTCCTTCGTCATGTCCCTGTTCAATGGTGCGATGATCGGTGCGGTCAGCGTACTGATCGCACAGTATTGGGGCAAGAAGGACTATATCAATGCCAGGCGGTTTCTGGGCATGGCAGTCCGTTATGTGGCAGTCATATCCTTTATTTTCTTTCTGCTGGCCTTTGCCATCCCGGAAAAGCTTATGGCGATATTTACACCGGAGTACGAGCTTATCCGGATTGGGGCACAATATCTGAGAATCGTAAGTTTTTCCTATATGTTCGCCGGAATTTCCCAATGTTTTCTGATGATGATGAAGGTTACGAACCATGCAAAAATGAGTGTATGGATTTCTGCTGTAATAGTTATTGTAGATATGACGGTGGACTTATTCCTGATCTACGGTATCGGTCCTGTTCCTGCTTTGGGAGCAAACGGCTCTGCCTACTCCACCATAGCGGTGGAAGTTATTGCGTTGATCTGGTGCCTGATTTGGGTAAGGAAGAAAGAGAATGTCCGTCTGGATCGAAGCACTGTGTTCTTTTTCTCCAAAACGCATGAAAAAGACGTCTGGGGAATTATCCCCGGCATGCTGGCAAGCAGCCTTTCCTGGGGGCTGAGTATAACCGTACATTCCTTTATCCTTGGTCACCTCGGTACGGATGCTACTGCGGCAGCCTCTGTTACATCTGTTGCGCAGCAGCTGATCCAATGTCTGGCGCATGGTTTATCCAGCGGAGCAGGCATCATGATTGCTCAGAAGCTTGGTCAGAATATGCTGGAAAAGGCAAAGGATTATGGAAAACGCTTTTGGAGAGTCGCATTCCTGAATGGACTTGGCAATATATGTTTGATTGCCATTGTAGGGCCATTCGTGTATCTGTTCTATGTTCTGGAACCGCAAGCAAAAAGTTATCTGCTTCAAATGATTATATTCAATGTAGTGTATATGTTTGCCTTTGCCTATAACACCATAATCACCTGCGGCGTTTTCCCGGCAGGAGGGGATAGCAAATATGATGCCATAAGCGTTTTCTTTGCCACCTGGTGTTTTGCGATTCCGCTGTCGCTTTTGGGGTGTTTCGTGTTTCATTGGCCGGTCATGGTGGTCTATGTCGTTATGTGCCTGGATGAAATCGTCAAGGTACCCTTCATCAGAAGGAGATATAACAGGTATCTCTGGTTACGAAACCTGACAAGAGAAAATGCATAACCTGACAAAGCTGTCTTGTACTATTAATGTTAATGAAATCTGTTGCAGTAACAATCGAGGGCGTAAATCAGACGGAATATCACTGTATTTCTGTAGCAGTTAACCGAGCATTTATATATGTTGCTATAAGCATGCTGAAGCTAATTATTAAAGGCACTAGATTATACCATGATACATGGGAGTCTAGTGCCTTTATAATAACTTTAATTACGTGCATAGATATTCGTGGATACCTAAAGAGAATACCCGATTGGGTTTAGTCTCAAACTACCTTACTGTCTTCTCCATCATCTGCTCCACATCGCTTTCCTTTAGCTTATAGAAGAACAAAATGATGATAAACATAATAATATACCCGATGATTGGAATAATCGTGAACATACGAAATAGCCCATTTAAAGTTTGCTCTGTCTGAACCTCGTTTGCCTGATAGCCATAATAAGCCAGGAGAAAGCTTGTGACTGCGCCAGAGAGAGCGCTGGTCATTTTGGCGGTAAAGGTCTGCACGGAGAAGGTGATGCCTTCGGTACGGTGACCGATCTGATAAGCACCGTATTCCACACAGTCTACAGTGAACATACCGGTCAGTTGGATCGGGATGCAATAGCCAATCCCTCTTAGGGCAGTGAATAGCAGAACTACAATGAAATTCTGATAGCCGGCAAAATAGGAGAGTATGCTTGTGAACACGAAAAATACAATACTGGACAGGAACAAGGTCTTCTTGCCAAGCGCCTTTACAAGCCTAGGCAGAAAGAGCGGAACAAATAAGCTGGGGATCATGGCAACCAGGGTCACCACTGAGATGAGACCTTCATTTCCAAGATTGTATTTCACAAAGTAGGTCAAGGAAGGCATCAGGGTATTGGTAATACTGCAGATAATTAAGGCCAGGTTGAAGATTAATAAATATTTGTTCTTAAGAATGGACTGAAATATGACTGTCAGGGAGGGACTTTCGGCTGCCTGATCCTTAACGCGTTCATGGGTCAGGAATCTGACCGGGATCATGGTCAGCATACCGATGATGCAGAGTACAAGAACACCCTTCGTCCAGCCGAACCTTTGAACGATTGGGATAGTTGCAACCGTAGCAGCCAGAGTTCCTAAGAAAGCCATGACTCTTCCGATTGCGATCACCTTAACACGGTCATTGCTGTCCTTGGTAATAACCGTGGAAAGAGCGTAAATCGGGACATCACTCATGGTATACATCATATCCCATATGATATATGTAAAGTATGCGTAGAAAATCTTCGTAGACATGGAACCTTCTATCTGAAGAAATACAAGAAAGGTAGAGATAGGCATAGTCAGAATACCGATATTAACCCAAGGCTTGAATTTACCACCTTTCATTTTGGCCTTATCCACGATAATTCCCATAATCGGATCGTTAATCGCATCCCATACACGTGCAATAAAGAAAAGTGTTCCAACGGCGATTGCAGAAATACCCAGTGCATCCGTATAGTACATCATTAAAAATGTACCAATCAGGACATAAAAGATGTTCTGGCCAAAGAAATAGCCGGAATATGCAAGACGTTCCCCCATAGTAGTTAGCTCAGTAATTGCTTTTTTCATAGTATCCTCCATTCGTAACAATATTTTTTAATCAAAAGTATATACGTATATACTATATAATAAAACCTTCCCCTAAGTTTCATCTTATATTACAGGAATAAAATAATCAAGTTAAATTTACGAATATGCAATGATTTTTCCAAGGCTTGACAAAGCTGGTGCATCCGGTGTATCCTAGTAATCAGAAAAATATATACGTATTTACTATTGAGGTATGACGATGAAAGTAACAATTAAAGATGTGGTAAAAAAATCCGGGCTTTCTTATGTAACTGTGTCCAGGGTAATCAGCAATGATCCCAATGTCAGGGAAGAAAACCGAAGAAAGGT
This sequence comes from Clostridiales bacterium, assembly GCA_029267975.1. Lineage (GTDB taxonomy): Bacteria > Bacillota > Clostridia > Lachnospirales > Lachnospiraceae > Mobilitalea. Next base: position 9,552 of record JAJUHH010000026.1, on the reverse strand, counting down.
AATGGAAGCGATTGAAGTCTTAGGATATGTGCCTAATGCAGCAGCCAGGACCCTGGCTACCGGTAAAACCGGTGTCATTGCTATGTTTATTACGAACATGTGTGATGATTTTTACGCAAGTATCATAAAAGAAGTCAATGAACAGCTGCAGCACAAAGGCTACCTGCTGACCCTGTCCATCTGTGATGATCACAAGAATGAGAGTAATACTTCTTTCTTGCGCCAGCACAGGATCGACGGTGCCATCATAATGGTACCCAATAAGGAAAGGCAATACATTGATCTTTTAAAGACCGGGAAAGTACCTTTTGTAGTAATTGATAATCAGACAATGAGTGAGGATATCACTTCGGTTATGACAGATAATGTAGCAGGCGGTTATCTGGCTGCAAAACACCTGATTGAGCTTGGTCACACTAAGATTGGCCTTATTGGTGCCAGTTCCTCTGCCCTCTCCACCATGGAGCGGCAGATTGGCGCAGTAAAAGCATTAAACGAAGCCTCTCTAACTCCCTACGCCATTGAATATGGGGAGTATGACCAGATGACAGGCTATGACACAATTATGAAATGGAATTCGGAAGGCGGATTGCCATCAGCAGTATTTGCATTTGATGACCACATAGCACTTGGCACAATCAATGCAGTGAAGGATCTCGGACTTTCGGTTCCTTCAGATTTGTCTGTATGCGGTTATGATGACAGCGTACTGGCCAACAGTTACGTACCGCATATCACTTCGGTTAGACAGCCGGCAGAAGAGATGGCCAGGTGCGCGGTGGACCAATTGATGACCATGATTGATGATCAGAAGCTAGGGGCATATGCGGTGAAGTTTCCGCCTAAGATGGCAATAAAAGAATCGACTGCTCCTAAGCAATAAACAGGCGGTAAGCAATCGTCAAGCTGTAAGCAATAGGCAGTTGGTAAGTAATCACAGTATGCAAGCTACAAGTAGGAAGGAATAGAGATAACAAGCTGCTATCATTCACAAGGTTGTTATATACAGTAACGAATAATAAGGATAGAGGGAGGATTATCATGAAGGGATTAAAGATTTCTATCATTGGTGCCGGAAGTACCTACACACCTGAATTAATGGAAGGGATCCTTCAGCGGATGGAAGCGCTGCCGGTTACCGAAATTTTTCTGATGGATATAGACAGCAGAAAGCTGGATATCGTCGGCGGGCTCTGCCGGAGAATGGCAGAGAAGGCTGACCTGAAAGCAAAAGTAGTATTGACACAGGATCTTGATGAAAGCCTAAGGAATGCTGACTTTGTACTCGCCCAGATCAGAGTCGGTATGCTGGCCTGCAGGATTTTAGACGAGAAGATACCTTTAAAATATGGTCTGATCGGACAGGAGACAACCGGGATCGGGGGATTTTTTAAAGCCCTGCGGACCATACCGGTGATGCTTCATATTGCAGCAAGGATGGAGCAGCTATGCCCGGATGCCTGGCTGATCAATTTCTCAAACCCCTCAGGCATTCTGGCACAAGCCTTGCAGAACTATACAAAAATCAAAACCATCGGTTTGTGTAATGTACCAATTAATATGTTTGCCGGTGTCCAGAGTGCCTTGGATGACAGGGATCTTGAGATTGAATATGTTGGGTTGAATCATCTGAGCTTTATCACCGGAATTAGGAAGGGAAATCTAGATCTGCTGGAAGCAGCCCTTGCCCAGGGAGTCCAGGGACAGGGCATGAAAAATATACCTCTTCAGGGCTTTAGCAAGGAGCTGATTCAGACAATCCATGCGATACCCTCCTCTTATCTGGAGTACTTTTATTTCAGGGAGGATAAGCTGGCACATTTACTTGAAGAGGAGAAATGTCGGGGGGAAGTTTGTCTGGAGATTGAAGAACAGCTGTTAAAGCAATATTCAGACTTAACACTGGCAGAGAAGCCAAAGGAACTGGAAAAACGAGGCGGAGCCCGGTATTCTGAAGCTGCCATCTCTTTAGTGAATGCAATCTATAATGATAAAAAGGAAATCCATGTGGTAAATGTACTGAATCAGAATGCTCTTGATTTCATGGAAGCAGATGATACTGTGGAGATCGCTGCTGTGATTGGCAGGAAGGGAGTTATTCCGGTCCCGGTTCGTAATTTTACAAATCAGCATGTCATGGAGCTTATGAAGACAGTAAAAGCATATGAGCGTCATACTGTACAGGCGGCAATTCATGGGGATGATGAGGAAGCAATGAAAGCTTTATTGATTCATCCGCTGGTAGGGGATTTCAACAAAGCCAAAGCCTGCTATGAGGAGATGAAGCAGGCCCACAAGGCTTACCTTCCTCAATTTAAGTTTTAACCAAAAGTACTGTATAGCTGTGATTTTATGAAGCTGGCTTTGAACTGATACATTTATCAATAAAATGCAGCTCAAATATCAGAAAATAACAGAGGGGTGTAGGAATGGATATAAAGTATATTATTGGAGTTGACGCAGGAGGGACGAAAACAGATTATCTGTTATTTACCGAGGATGGTAAATGGGTTGATTCCCTTCGTGCCGGAGCAAGAAGCCACGAGGTATTACCCGGCGGATTTGCTGAGGTTGAGGAAAAAGTAATGGAGGATCTTAACACACTTCTTGTCAGAAATTCTATCAGCAGTGCGCAGATATCGGCAGCGGTCTTCGGCATGGCCGGAGTAGATACTCCTTCTCAGCATGCAAAGATAATGCAGATCCTTGAGAAAGCCGGGTTTGCAAAGCTTGTAGTAGCCAATGACTCAGTGCTTGGCATTAAAGCCGGTTGCAGTTCTGGGATCGGGATCTGTTCGATCAACGGAACCGGAACCTCTGTAACCGGGATTAATGAAAAAGGAGAGATTTTGCAGGTGGGAGGAATCGGATTTACCTCCGGTGACAGTGCCGGTGGCTCCTTCCTTGCAAGCTTGGTGCTGCGGGCTGTATATGATTATTATTATAGGTGTGGCCCCGAAACGATCCTGACCGACCGCATCATGGAGCTTTTTGAGATCAGTGATCCCAAAGAGCTGATGGATGTGATCAGTGAAAAATTTTATGTTAAGAGAGACTGGGATCTTGGAATATTGACCAGCCTGTTTCAGGCTGCCAATAAGGGTGATAAGGTAGCGAAAAAGCTTGTACGAGAAACAGCTCTCCAATTGGCAAAGTCAGTTGCTGGCTGTATGAAAGCCCTTGGCTTTCAGGAGACACCGGAGGTAGTATTGGCCGGTTCCATCTGGGTTAAGTCTAATTGTCCCTTACTGAAGAAAAGCTTTACAAATTATGTACATAAACTATCCGGCAGGAGGATCAAGCCGGTTCTGCTCCAGGTGATTCCGGCGGCAGGAGCAGTAATCTGGGCCTTGGAATTAGTACAGAAGCATCCTGCAACAGCCAGGCAGAGGGCCCTGATTATAAAGGAAGTGGAAGCAGGCTGCAGTCTGCTTCATACATAGGTAATGGAATTCCGGAGATGTTTCCTGTTGAAGGTGAAAATGATTGATTTAACTGATACGAGGAGGAGGAATAATGAAACGTTATCTTATCATGAATACGGATGATTTTGGCCAATGCAGATCCGTGAACGAAGCAATATTTGAACTACTAGAGAACCGGCTGGTATCTTCTGCGACCATTATGCCGGTAACACCGGGCTATGAAGAGGCAGCAGACTGGTGTGTGAAGAATAAAGTCGACAATGTGGGATTACATCTTACCTTTACCAGTGAATGGGCGAACATGAAATCCCGCAGCCTGACCCATGGAGCTTCCCTGGAGGATGAAAAGGGATATCTTTATGCAAACTGCAAAGAATTCGGAGCCCATGCAAAGCCGGAGGAGGTTAGAGCGGAGCTGGAAGCCCAGTTTAAGAAGGTTCTTGACTCCGGATTGAACCTTTCTCACGTTGATAACCATATGGGCAGTCTGTATGGCCTGGAAGGGGAGTGCTATCTGCCCATGGTATTTGAATTCTGTGTCAGATACGGTAAATTACCCTTCCGTTTTTGCAGGAATTATTATAAGGATGATGCTTTGCTGGGACCGTTGGATTTTCCGGAGACCAAAGAGATGATTAAGAATATCAGCAGCCTGGCAGATTCCCTTGGAATTCTGATACCGGACTATCTGCTGACCCATCCCTACGCACCCGAACCCGGTGAAACCTATGAAAGCTTTAAGCAGATGATGATCCGTAAGATTTATAACCTGCCGGAGGGTATCTCAGAAACCTACATCCATCCATCGATTGAATCTGAGGAGATCAAGTTTATTAACCCGACCTGGCAGAGGCGTGTTAACGAATACCGTTTAATGAAGGATGATGATTACCGTTATGCCTTAAAGGATGCGGATGTTATGCAGATCACTTATCGTGATATTGCGGGGATTAGAGCAGGAAGGCTGTAAAACAGAAAGGCACTGGCTTACCAGGTTATCTGGTAGTCTAGTGCCTTAATCATAACGTTTTAATATTTATATAAGCCAAATAATATTCTGAGGATATCAATGAGCCAACCAAAGCCAAATAGTCCGAAGGTTAAGAGGTATAGAATTCCCATTCCTATTTTTCTGGTTACAAAATAGTGAACGCCACACCATCCAAAGAGAAAGCAAAGAAGCAATAATGCAAATCGATTAATTTTCTTGGGCTTATGAGTAACGTGGCGGACAATAACATTGTCCGGAGCTGTATTAAAATTTACGATGGTCGTATGTGTGACTACATTTGAATAAGGATTAGGATTGGCATATATATTAGGGTTATTAGTCATATTCTGATTCGCAAAGGTTCTGGAATTTATCTCCACAGGTAATTCGTATCCACAGTATTCGCATTTTGTAATCATATTTGCACCGCAGCTTGGACATTTAGACATATTTACACCCCATATCGATTTGTCGAATTTATGAAACATCTGTATCATTATGACATATTAAAATGGAGATGTCAATCGTTCCTAACTGCTTATAAACCTATTAGGCGCATCTGAACCTTTGATAGGATTAAACAGATAAAAAACAAGGGGCGGCTCAGCTGCCCCCTGCCTATTCTTATACTACCCGACAGCCGGTATGCTCAATTTTTTCACGGATCTGAGCCTCATCTGCCGGAGGATTATAGGATACCTCTACAGTACTGCGAAAGAGATCGATATTTACCTTCGATACGCCTTCTAATTCCTCCAATTTATTCTTTACCTGTGTCTTCACCGGATTATTAATGAGACCGTCTACCTGCCAATGTACTTTATTCATATTCTGCCATCCTTTCCTTATGATTGTTTTACTTTAAAAAGTATCCCTCAGGAGGGTTCATTCAATTCATAATCAATCCTTCTGTATGGTGAACAAAACCCTCAATTCCAAGTTTTATCTATGATCAATTCACAAAGGATTTGCTTTGTGTTATCCTGAATATAATATTTTCTGACAAGCTTTAGGGATAGAAAGGCTTAGGGGTATTCAAAGGAGGACATATGAAGGGATATAACTGTATCATTGTATTTAGCCGGGATGAGAGACAAATTCTGTTCTGTAAGAGGACAAAAGATCCTTATGAAGGATTATATAATCTGGTTGGCGGTAAGATAGAGGCCGAGGAAGATGGTTTTGCAGCCGCATATCGGGAACTAGAGGAAGAGACCGGCATAAATAAAGCACAGATCCAGTTGCATCACATGATGGACTTCACTTATTATAATCAGGACTGTTATGTTGAGGTCTATGTAGGGGTTCTAAACTGTGATATCACCTTGCGGGAAGAAGCACATCCTCTGGTTTGGCTGAATAAGAGTGAAAACTTCTTTGACATGAATAAGTTCGCAGGGGAAGGAAATATCGGTCATATGCTGGAACAGGCCTATCAGTTCGGATTCGGGGAGGGATAACATTGTATTTATTTGTTTACGGTACACTTATGAGAAATAATCAACAGGGACAATACCTTAAGGATGCCGAATATCTGGGGGAGTTTATACTGCCGGGTTATTCTTTATATGATTTTGGCTACTATCCGGGAATTGTTGAAGATAAGGACGGAATGGTCAAAGGGGAGTTGTATCTTATTACAGAGGATATGCTCCCCCAGCTTGACCTTTATGAGGAGGAGGGCACCCTCTATCGTAGGATATTCGTTCATGTATATAAGGATGAGGACAAGATTCAGGCCTACACCTATGTTTATAATCTGCCGGTAGAGGAGGCGCAGAAGGTTCCCTTCAGTTTTCTGCCCTGGTATGAAGGGATTGTTGAGAGCATGAAGGAGTAAGACAGGTAAGCTTAATACCGGCCCTCAATTAGCAGGGAATTATATAAGAAGGGTACAGCGTATGATAGCTGTACCCAAGGAAAAGCGATTATATCATAAAGTCTTCAAATGATCTGCCATACTTCCAACCCTGAGCCAGTGCTGATCTGCTTTTTTGCTCCATTCTTCAAAGCCCTCTACGGTCTCAGGGAAGGCAGAATACAGGGCTGTTACTTCATCACCCTTTTTCATACTATCCAGCAGTGCCCGAATGGTCTTTATTCTTAGTTTGCCGGTCACAATCCCCAGAAGCATCTTACCTACCATACCGATCATTTCCCCGGTGGTAAAGGTAAGAGGTTTACCTGCATCCATACTTTCGAAGGATTTCTTACTAAAGATTACGTCATGCTTGAAGAAGAAATCATTCTCTACCGCATTGGTGGATACGGCACCAATCAAGGTGGCCAGCATGCTTGCAAATATTTTGCCCTGTACCTCTATGTATCGTTTATTAATGCTCCACAGGCTTTCCCGGGTCAGATAATCCGCTTTGCGTAGTGCCTTGTCAATTACATCAACTGCAATATCCACCTGAACCATGCTGGAGGTGACACCTTCGCCTGCATGAGGTTTTGAAAGACAGGCTGCATCACCCATAACAATGAAGCCATCGGCAACAAAGGAATAGGGCGGTCTTCGATAAGGAGTAACACCCCGTTCAATATATTTTAACTCATGCTTCGGTAATGGAACCGCAGCCTTGAACTCTTCATAGATTTTCTCACCATAATCAAAGCTTAAATTAGCACCCACTCCAAGGATAGCGCCCTGAGGGTCTGCTTCCGGAGCTTCCCAGGTCTTATAAAAAGGATAGGTCCTTGTCTTTTTTACATAATCCTTCTCATCAAAATACTTCACATAATGTAGGGTTACATAGAACATATCTGTTGGTGTTATCTTAAAGTTTTCTACCCCATATCCGTCCGGCAGCTTTGTCCTGGCCACAGACGGGATACCGGAGCAGTCAGCAACAATGCGGGCTCCCACAGTTTCTTCTCCGATGTCAGTTTGATAACGGATTCCGGTGATACGATTATCTTCATACAGAAAATCAACAAAGCTGGCACCATAACGGTATACTGCGCCAGCTTCCATAGCCCAGCGATTCATGCGAAGGGTGTATGCGTGCATGTGCATTCCGATGGTGGTGCCGGTGGTTTCCTTGGGATATCTGCCAAAGGCTGAATGTGCAGCTGTGCCGGTAAATTCAAAGGCAAAATCATCCCCCTTCTCCGGTAAAGGCAGGCCAAAACGTTCAAAATCAGCCTTAGCGATATGGAAGATATCATACTTTGCTCCTTCCTTTTCTTCCGGTAACTTATCAATTACCAATACCTTATGTCCACGTTCAGCCATCCTGCGTGCAAAATAGCTGCCTGTCGTTGCTGCCCCAACAATAACAAGATCAAACTCCATAATCCCCCTCCTAAGAATGCTTAGATAACATGCTTTATATAAAACGATAGCATCCACTGGAATTATTGTCAATATAAGGAAATAGATGAAATATAGTCGTTTCTAAAAATAGTTAAAGATTCATTAAACAAAAAAAAGCATATAGAATAAACAGAAGCAGATGCTTTGACCATAGATTATTTATGGAGGATTTACTTATGGTAATTATGCGTCTATTTGTCGGTTTTTGTGACCACAGACTCAATCATCTCCCGGTTCCTGCGGCGGATGGAATAGGGCAGCATGGCATCGATCTCTTTCTCGGTAAAACTTTGAGCTTCAAGCCTCTTATATTCTTTCTTAGCTTCCTTACAGCTTTTTGCATCGATCTTAGGAGAATTATGATATACTGCTGCAGTTTTCTTATGAAGCTGGTCCCTTCTTGCCACAATCTCTTCCTGGGACAGGGACTCAAAATCAGTAAGCAGGGAGATATACTCTTCTCCGATTTCCCAGAGTTGATTGCTGGCCATCTGGTGCTTCTGCGTATTCTCCACAATATCAAAGTTTTTTACAAAGGTATTTAGTATCAACAAAGATAATGATAGTGCAGAGCCAATAATACCGGAGAGCTGTTCATCTGAAATAAGGGATAAAACAAAGCTTCCGGTAGTAACGGATGACAATATGATCTGCCAGATCTTAATTTTGTTATTTAAAGAAAGTAATCGCTTAGAAAACTTATCATGGCATATTTTTGTATAGATGACATTGCCGTAAGACTCTCGTAGCTGAGATTCTAGTTTATAGCCCTGGCTGTTGGGGGAGTTTCGGTCCATATTAACACTTCATTTTCGCTGCATTTTATACTAAATCAGTATGCAAAAAGGCAGGTCCAGGTTCGTATTTCCCAATGGATACCCACGGCTACCTGGAGGATAATAGGCTATTAATAACCATGCCAAGGACAACTATGGATATTCCAATGAAGCCAAGCAGGGTTGGCATTTTGTCCTGAAAGAGGAGTACACCACCGAGCAAGGTAAAGATTACTTCACCGGCTTGGGTTGATTCGATGACAGCGATTTTACTGACATCCTTGCTGACAAGGTCTGTGGCTTTAAAGAAGAGTAAAGTTGCAATGACTCCGGAGAAGCTGGCAACGATCAGGGACTGAATCAGCTGCCCGGAGCTGGGAGGACCTACAGTAATCAACCCTGCAAGAGCAATTATCATCCAGAAGGGCATACTGCATAGGGTCATGCCAAATACCCTCTGCAGGGTGGAAAACTGATTATTGCATACTTCTATCATCTTTCGGTTGCCAAGAGGGTAAGCAAATGCCGCGATTAAGATGGGGATTACTCCAATCAGAGTGCCAAGACTAAAATCGCCTCTTGCTTCCTCCCATTGGATCAGGAAGATGCCAAGAAGGATGATCGTTGAGAAGGCCAGGGATTTGAGAGGAATCTTATTCCTGACACGTATGATGCCGCTCTCTGTTGGTATGTACTGGTAAAACAATGGGGATAAGATAGCTCCGGCAATAATCGTTACCTGCCAAGTGGCTGCAAGCAGCCAAGAAGCACCATATACAGAACCAAGGCATACAGGGGCATAAAAGAAGCCAAAGCCTACGGTACTCCAGACAAGCCAAGGCATGGGGCGATTTTTTATATCCGAGATCACTGGTTTTACCTGTTTTTTCGCAGCCAGTATAGCCCAAAGCATGGGCAGCATAAAGAAGTAGCGAAGAGATGAACTCCAGAGCCAGCTACCACCGGAGATATTCATCTGATGATTAAAAATAAAAGTAAAGGCAAAGAAAAAGGAGGCAGCAATGCCAAGAAATAATGCTT
>JAJUHH010000025.1 GCA_029267975.1 Clostridiales bacterium | reverse complement strand
TTCAATCTGTATAATACATCCGTCCTGAATGACAAGCATAATTGATCCATATTGTATGGTTTCAATATACTCGAAAATCTTCTGTATGCTTTTTTCATTGATTAGCTGCTTTTTACCCGCACTCCCTTTGCCTTCTTCCATTTCATCACCTCAATGATAACATACTATATAAATATGTATTATATGTTTATATGATCATATACCATTATTTCTATATTGTCAATATGTTTTATATGATTTATTGAAAATTTTTGTTAATTTCTTAACTCTGGCCAATTCATCTTGCAATAAAGAAGACATCCCCTTAACAGAAAGAAATGCTGAGCAAAAGAAAAAATATTGAGCAAAAGATACAAAAATACCTGGGAGAAAAGTTCTCAACAGTAACTCCTCTCCCAGGCAGCTTCTTCTTTATCTTATACTTACAGCAAAGCAGTTCTTAATCCTGCAGCAGATTCAAATTCTCCTGTGCTTCTTCCATGCCATTCTTAAATTCTATATGATTACTTAACATCAGGGCGTCCTGAAATAAGCTCATGGCTTTCTGCTTCTCTCCCTTTCTCGCATAGGCTTTCCCCAAGCTAATCATGATACCCACTTTATTCTTCTGGTTACCCGAAGCTTCCTGAATGGAAAGCGCCTTCTCAAAATAGGTGATCGCCTCATGGATCTCACCCTTCTCCAGCCGAATGCTTCCGATATTATGTAAGGCATCCCCTTCGCCGGTTTTATAGTCGCACTCCATGCAGACCTTCAAGGCCAGGTTAAAATAAAATAGTGCTTTTTCCAATAGCTTTTGCTTTAAATATAGGGCTCCCAGATTATTCAGCTGTATAATCTCACCTGTCTTATAGTTGGTTTCACGATAAATATCAAGGGCCTCCTCATAAGAGGATAAAGCTTCTGCATAAGATCCCTGGTCTGCATAAATATTGCCGATGGTACCAAGGGTATTGGCCTGCCCCTGCTTATAATTGATCTGACGGTGGAGGGCAATGGCCTGATTACAAAACTCCAACGCTTTCTGGGGGTCGCCTTTTAAGCGGTAAGTGGACCCGATATTTTGAAGCTGGTTGGCTTCTCCCTGAATGCCCCCAATCTCATGATTGATCTCCACTGCCTTCATAAAATAGTTAATGGCCTCGTCGTAATTCTCCTTGGAAGCATAGATATATCCGATATTGGCCAGGGTATTGGCCTCCCCCTGACGGTTGCCATTCTCACGGTTCATATTCAGGGTATCCAGCTGGTACTTCAGTTCCTCGCTTTGCTTTACATTGCGATATCTTTCATAAAGCTCCGGGTCATTTTCACTGATTCTGTCAAGCAGCTGCTCCACAATCGGTCGGTTCTTAATCTCCGGATTTACCTGACTGATGAACTCCTTCAGATTCTCCGGCTTATTATAATCGGATGCTTTGATACAATTGTAGAGCAGATCTACCCGGCCCAATACGATTTCCCTGGGGGAATCCTCTGAAACATATCCTAATTTATTATACAGATACATTGCCAACTCATAGTGGTTGTTAAATTCCTTACCAACCTGGCTGACCCTGTTCTTTACCGCTTTTTGGAGCCGCTGTAATGCAATCTCACCTGCCAGGACAAGTCCGTTCAGTTCATCCAGAATCTGATATTCTTCATAGGATAGTTCACCGCTATAGGGCTTATATACCAGATCATGCTCAACCTCAGCCCAGGCATGCATCAGAGCAGATGCTACCTGTATCTCTATGAGCGTATCCTTATACTTTCTGGCATCCTCCGGTAATATTTCATTTGTCATATAAACTCTGTAATGGGTTGCCCAATAACCGGAAAAGCGTTTTTTGTATTCTCCTTCCTGCCCCTCCTGATACTGCATGGCATCGGGAAAAATCCTGCATTCCTTCACCCGAAAATGTCCTTCAATGAATTGTTGAACCTTGTATAAATCTCCGGGGAAATACAGCGCAATACGTACTCCTGACAAATCGGCAATATCCTCGCAGATATCTTCATAGGAATTATAATTTTTTTGAAAACCTCGCTTCTCCAGCTTGTCCCGAAGCCTCTCCGGCTTCTTAGCACGGCTGGTCACAATGGTTCTGATACCCATTTGCTCCATGTTTGTCTCACACACTTGGGCACATATGCGAGCAGCTTCCCTGTAAAAATCAAGCCTTTTGGTATATTGTTCAATAAAGCCGCTGATAACTGACATTGCCAACTTCCCTTCGTCGTATAGAATCTGTTACTATCTCTATTATACCGATTACGGACTATATTATCAACAACTTCCTGTATTACCGCGTTAAATCGACAAATAATATCTAAATTTTCACATTTCAAAGCTGCTGCTTGTCAAATAAAAAGTCTGCCTGTAAACTCTTTCGCGTACTCAGTGGGCATAAAAATGAGCTCGGTGGCTAAAGCCACCAAGCCCACTTTCCCAGGGATGTATCTATGGTTTATGAATTATTCCACATATTTTGCTGCACGCTCATCAATAACTGCCTGAGCACCGGATGCAAGCCAATCCTGGATATTTCTGTCCCAAACAGCATCAAACTCTTCAGGCTTTGCAGTAACAGCTTCTGCCATCAGGGTATTTCCCTTATCAATTAAGGTCTGTGTGTAAGGTCCTGCTGCGCTCAGGGTAACCGGAACAATAATCGCCGGACGTCCATCCTTCATAGCATAATTATATGCATCTATGATATATTGAGGATCAACTGTATAAGACTGCGCCAGAGCCTGACCATATTTGGACATATCCTGTACATCGATACCATTGATCATAATGGTATAGTCAATGTTCTGAGGAGAGTTCATGATCTTTTCACCGGTTGCAGGAATGATCTTGGGAATGCCATCGATCAATTCATGAGTAACGCCTTCATCACCGATCTGCAGGTAATAATGGTTTTCAAACTTGGATAACCAGTTGATATAACGAAGTGCACCCTCCACATTCTTGCTGGAAGCGGGAACGAAGAAGTTAACACCTGCTACATCATACAGACCCTTTTCTGTATTGCCGGCAGAATTCTTAAAAGGATCACATGCTACAAATTCAGCATCCGGAACATTTGCCTTAAGGTCACGTAACCAGCCCGGATTATCACGGAAGGCCTGATCCCAGTTATGAATGGTTGCACCAACCACGCCACTCTTAATTAAGTTATCACTATCAACGTCATCATTATAAAGCATGAACTGATTATCGATCAATCCTTCATTGTACATCTTATTTAAGAAACGTACCCCTTCTTTATAACCAGGAAGTAAGAAGTAACGATCAACAACCGTATTTACCCAACGGTCCTTTCTGGATAAGTTAGGATCGATAAAGGATTCGATCAGAACAGAAGCTCTGAAGTTAACAGCACTGGTCATGGTAAAAGGAACCACCTTATCCTTGCCAACACCACCGGGATCCTGTGTCTTAAATGCGACCAATGCCTGATAGAATTCCTCCGTTGTGGTAGGTAAAGGTAAGCCTAACTTATCAAGCCAATCCTTACGGATGAAGGTACCAAACTGAGCAACATTCATACGTTTTGCAGGTATGGAGAACAATTGACCTGTCTCAGTATTTACATTACGCATAATCAGATCGCGACCCTCTACAGCCGGATCCGGACCTAAGAATGCTTTCAGGTCAGGCAGCAGAGTATCAACATAAGGAGCCAGATCTGCAAGACCACCCAGATCACGGTAGTTTGCAATCAGGTCATTACTATAGGTTAAGCATACATCAGGTGCTGTACCGGCAGCCATAAGGTTATTTAACTGGTCAACCTCTTCCCAACGGGAAACTGCCACAAAGGTAACCCCAATATTTAATTCTTCCAGAACCTTCTCTTTAATCCAATTGGTATAATAGTTATTTGTCGGGTCAGTTCTGCCGCCATCAGTGCCGCGGTCAAAAACTTCTACAGTGATCTCACTGTATTCCGGCTTTGCCTCCTCAGTAGGTGCTGCAGTAGCTTCTGCTTGCGTTGTGGTGGGAGCAGCAGTGGGTTCTTTTGATGTTCCAGACTCCTCAGCTTTCTTTCCACATCCCCCCAAAATGCTGATAATCATCACAAAAACTACCATGAATGATATCAATCTTTTTTTCATTTTACATCCTCCTATTTTGTTTTATAAATCAAGGAAGCAGAATGCCTCCATTGAGTTCCCATAAAGTAGTTATGACAAAATAATAAAGTTCTCTTTTATTCCTTTACCGCACCCAGCGTCACTCCTGAGATAAAGTATCTCTGAAGATATGGATAAACCAGGAGAATAGGCACTGTAGCAAACATAACAGAAGCTGCTTTCAAGCCTTCGCTGGCCGATGGTGCACTGAAGCCTTCCTGCTGAGCAACCTCTATGGCCGACAGGTTGTTAATGACCTGATACAGCTTTAGCTGGATGGGAGCATACTTGGGGTTTGGTACATACATAAGGGCATCTGAGAAACCATTCCAACGTCCCACCGCATAGAACAAGGCCAGGGTTGCTAACACCGGTTTTGACAGCGGCAGATAAATTCGAATAAGAATTGCAAAAGGACCACCGCCGTCCAACTGTGCAGACTCACGTAAACTGTCCGGTATACCATATAAGAAGCTTCGCAAGATAATCATATTAAATATTGATAAGCAGTTTGGCAGAATAAGCACCAGGGGATTATCAATCAGATGCAGCTGTTTCATCAACAGGTAATTGGGGATCGTACCGGCACTGAAGTACATAGTTAAGAGCATCATTCCATTTAGGAATTTCCTACCCTTCAAGGAATCATAGATCAATGGATAGGAGCAAAGGATGGTCATAACTAATGATACGGCAGTGCAAATCAGGGTTAATATTGCTGTCCAACCTAAGGAACGTACAAAGGCTTTATCCTTTAGCACATAATAGTAAGACTCCCAGGTAAACTCAACGGGCCAAAAGGATACCCTGTTATTGATCATCGCCTGAGCAGAACTCAGGGAACGTGCGAGAATATGTACCAAAGGCAGTAAACAGATTAATATGAACAGGAAGCATACAGCTGCAATAATCAGGTCTCCTGCTTTACGCTTTTTGGACTTTACCATGCTTTCCTACCTCCTCTACATAATTCCGCGCTCGCCAAATTTCTTGGCTATGGCATTGGCAGTTAATAAGAATACGACACAAACCAGTGATTGGAACAAGCCCACTGCCGCAGTCAGTGAGAACTGGAAGCCACGTACACCCACGCGGTATACATAGGTACTTAATACGTCAGCAACATTCATGACAAGGCTGTTATACATTGCATAAGGACGATCAAATTCACTTCCCAGAATTCGCCCTAGGTTCATAACCAGAAGTACAATAATGGTGGAACGGATACCGGGCAGGGTAACATGCCAAATCTTGCGAAGTCTGGATGCCCCGTCTACTTCGGCTGCTTCGTATAATTCCGGATTAATGCCGGTAATGGCAGCCAGATAGATAATGGTATTCCATCCCATTTCCTTCCATAAGCCCAGTGCAATATAGGTACCGATATAAAGACCATTTTCTGTGAGGAAGTTAACCGTTTGAAATCCAAGGTGACTTAATCCCACATTGACAATACCAGTACGCGGTGCCAATAGCTGCATTGCAATACCACTGATAATAATCCAGGATAAAAAGTGGGGCAGATAAACAACTGCCTGTGTAAATCTCTTATAACGGCGAAATGCAAGCTCGTTTAACAGCAAAGCCAACATGATAGGTAATGGAAACCCGAAGAATAAATCAAGTAAATTCAGGGTTAAGGTATTACGAAGTGCAAGCCAGAAATCCCTGGTCGAAAATGCTGTGATGAACCACTTGAAGATTGGGGTTGACCAGGGTGAGTCCCAGACACCTTTAAACATGTTGTATTCCTTAAATGCCATAGCAATATTTGTCATAGGCAAATAGCGGAATATGACCGCAAATGCCACAGGCAGAGCCATCATCAAATACAGTGTCCACGTCTTCTTAAAGTATAAAATGGTTTTGCGAGTGACACTCTTCTGCTTCATATTAATCCCCCTTATTTCGTTTTTACAATGAACTAACTAATTATTGCCTTAGTTACCCTTTAATTTAATAAATCAGTCGCTGGTTTTACATACAAATAGCTGTTGAATATAGCCCCTGTAACTTGTGCAATATACACATAAACATTTTGTATAACAACTGATTTTAATTCATTATAACAGTGAAATCCATAAAAAAACATGGTAAAACTATAGAAATCATGTAAAAATTACGGATAATTTATTTGAATTTTATTATTCAAATTGCACTTTCAAATTTCAAAGCGGTTGACATAACCCTCCTCTTCATATAAACTTAACGTAAACACGATCACTAATTCAATGATAATGTGCATACAATACGCTGCCTTACGCTTTCTTATGGGGTACTGTGTCTGAAGAGGGATGTCAATGGATTATGAATTCTTAGATAATATTTTGGTGACAATCGAGTATTTTAACCACAGAATTTGCACTCCTTCCTGGTCAATCGGCGATTCGATCATATCATTTGTTGATATTACTTATGTAATTAATGGGCAAGCAGATTATACAATAAACGGAGCGAAATATACTGTTACTGCCGGTGATCTGCTCTGCATCCCCTCAGGAAGCCAACGCTCTGCTGTGAGCTGTCCTGAAAATCTGATGGAATGCTATAGCATTAATGGAATGGTTAGAGATATTAACGGTATTAACTTTACTCTTCCATTGCCCCTCATAACGAATATCGGTGTGCATAAGGACATCATAGCCATATATAATGAATTAAGTTCTGTTTGGAGGCTCAGGGATCCGGGTTATCATTTGAAGGCCCGGGCTTTATATATGATGATACTTCAGCGCTACTTTCAGTTGATTGTATATCAGAAGGATACCAGCATTATTGATAAACGGATTAAGAAGGTTCTTCATTATATGTCAAATCATTATAATGAGCCCATTACCGTACAACAGATGGCTTCCCTCATACACCTGAGTGATATGTATTTCGGTAATCTGTTCAAGCAGGAAACCGGCATGTCCTTTAGAAAGTTCCTCACCATGATACGAATGAATCGGGCAGAGGATATGTTAAACAGCGGTGAGTATAAGATTAATGAAATAGCCGACGCCTGCGGTTTCTCAGACGTGTTCTATTTTAGTAAGATATTTAAAGAAAATCGGGGTTACGCGCCTTCTGCTGCGTTACGTTCCCGAAAGAATAAAGGAATTAATTAAGAGAAGAGAGGGAAGTGTACCGCCCCAAAAGTTAGACCCAAAAATCTAACGATTGGAGGTCGGTACACCCCTCTCTTCTCTTTTACTCTTAATAGTGTGCAATGTCAAAGGAATTCATGACAGCCTGCCTAGCCTCCGGAATGGACGCATACTCTCCTGCCTTCAGCATCTGCGCAAGGATATTCCCCAGTGCGGTTGCCTCTGTGGGGCCTGCATAGACTTCTTTCCCGGTTGCCTTTGCAGTCAGCTCGTTTAAGTATCCGGCATTGGCACCACCACCTACAATATGAATGCGACGATAGCTTCTGCCTGTAATTTCCTCAATCTCCCTTACCGTTTCAGCGTAGCAGTCAGCCAGGCTCTGATAGATTACGGCAGCTAACTCACCTACGGTTTCCGGAACTGCCTGATTGCTGTCCCGACAATACTGCTTGATTGCCTCTGTCATATTATCCGGAGCAAGGAATACATCCGCATTCACGTCTACTCTGGAAGTAAAATGATCGGCCTCGGTTGCAAGGCTGCAAAGCTCTGCAAAGGAATAAGCATCCTTAAGCTCATGTCTCACTGACTGGATCATCCAAAGCCCCATGATATTTCTCAGGTAACGGAAGCGATAATCCACGCCTCCCTCATTGGTAAAGTTCGCTTTCATGCTCTTTAAGCTGCAGTCTGCTTCCGACCGCTCAATTCCCATCAGAGACCAGGTACCTGAGCTTAAGTATAAATAGTCATCATCATTGGCCGGAACAGACAGAACCGCCGATCCGGTATCATGGGTTGCAGGAAGCACAACCTCGCAGTCAAAGCCAAGCTCATCAACGATCTCTTTCTTAAAGTGACCGACAGAAGTCTTTGGCATTGCAATCTTACCAAAGATCTCTTTCTTAAAGCCCAACTGCTCTATTAATTCGAAGTCCCAATCCTTTGTCACGGGATTTAACAGCTGGCTGGTAGACGCAATAGTGTATTCATTCAGCTTCTGGCCGGTAAGTAAGAAGTGAAAGTAATCCGGTGTCATAAGTAGATGCTCTGCCTTCTCCATATCCTGCGGTGACTTTTTCTTCACGGCCATTAATTGATAGATGGTATTGAAGATCTGCTTCTGAATACCGGTTCTCTGATACAATTCCTCCTCCGGAATGATCTTATATACCTCATCGTCCATTCCCTGGGTTCTCTTATCCCTGTATCCAACGGTATTGCCAATCACCTGGTCATTGCCGTCAAGCAGGACAAAATCCACACCCCAGGTATCAATTCCCATACTGCAGGGTATCTTGCCGATTTCTTTACATTTTTTCAACCCGGCTTTGATATGGGCAAATAATTTGTCATGCTCCCAGCATAGGGATCCGTCCTTCTTTACCATACCGTTTTCAAAACGGTAGATTTCCTCCAACTGGATTTTTCCATCTTTAATATAACCTAAGATATGCCTGCCACTGGAGGCACCGATATCAACCGCCAAATAATAGTTTTGCATGCTCATCTTCTCCTTTTTACTGCCCATTATATCAGGCATTTCTATTCATGATTGAATAAAAGTCTTTCAAATAATGCTGCCCCATATTCTGCCATGGAGCTGTCTTCCTGCACGCTTCCCCCGCTGACGCCCAGTCCTCCAAGGAGAATACCCTGATAGCGCAGCGGAACACCGCCGCCAAAGATGATCAGCCTTCCATTGTCTGCTTTGTCAATCCCATAAAGGGGGCCGCCTGGCTGTGCCAGCTCTCCCAGCTCCTTGGTAGACATTTTCATAGCCACGCTGGTATAAGCCTTCTTAAGAGCGATATCAAAGCTTGCCAGATATGCTCCATCCATGGAATGAACTGCCATTGGATTGCCTTGGGAATTACATACCGCAATCACTGCCTTTAAACCTCTTCTGGCTGACTCTTTTTCAATTCCTTCTATCAATTTTTTTGCTATATCAAGATCCATCCGAAGCGCAGTTCCCAGACGGTTTATCACGGCATCCACGATTTGTGTGTAATCCATGGTTTGCATCCCTCCCATTGCTTATAGCATATTTTGCATGATGCTCTCCTTATCCTGTCATGGGCAACAGGCATCAGGTCTTTGTTATGTCACATACCGTAAAGCCCAGCTTGGTCTCAGTAAATTCCAGTACTGCCCGAAGGGCTGCTTCCACCTGGGATACCGTCCCTGTCACGATCACCGTACCATTGTTCCGGTCCACAAAGCCCAGCTCGACACCGGCTGCCTTCATGGCAATATCACTGGCAATGATGGCTGTTTCACCTGGGGTGATGGTCAGGATTCCGATGGCTGTCCGTATGTAATCTCCCTCTGCTTCCATCCCTAATTTCTTGTACAATACTTCGTCGGGATTTGCAATCACATGGGCAATGGTAACCTGTTTACCAGGAACCATTTCCTGAATTATCCTCATCTTATTTTCATTCTGCTGCATTATGTTGTAATCCATTCCATCCCTCCAAGCCTTAGCCGCCGATCTGACATTGCAGTCCTGATTCGGAAGCAGCTATAAGCAGATCATCCATTGTATTATTATCCGGTGGAGTGATATGAGCCAGGGAATAGCTTCTTCCCAGTCCCTCATATTTGTCCTGTCCTAATCTGTGATAAGGCAGAAGATGAAGCTGGGTCACTCCCGGAAGGCTTGCTGCGAAGGCAGCGATCGCCTTGATTTCTTCCCTGCTGGCATTGAAGGTAGGCACAACAGGAACCCGTATGATCAGATTTGCTCCTGCCTGTGCTATCTTTCGTGCATTTTCAAGGATCAGCTCATTGGGTCTTCCGGTAAAGGCTTCATGCTTCCTGCTGTCCATATGCTTAATATCCATAAGAAAGGTATCAAGGTAAGGCAGGTACTGTTCAATGACAGAGAAGTCTGCAAAGCCGGTACTCTCGATGGCCGTATTGATACCGAATTCTTTGCAAGCCTTTAGTAAGGCAAGGGCAAACTCCGGTTGAAGCAGTGCTTCCCCACCGGACAAGGTAACTCCTCCGCCAGACCTGCGGTAATAGACAAGGTCTTTTTTAATCTCATCCATGACTTCATCCACGGTAACGTCTCTGCCGATGACTTTGGTCTTGCCCTGCACCAGCATCTGCTGGATATCATATTCCTGGGATTCAGGGTTGCAGCACCATCTGCAGCGAAGACGGCAACCCTTAAAGAAAATGATAGTGCGAATTCCCGGTCCGTCATGGATGGAAAATCTCTGTATGTCAAATATCCGGCCTGTTACTGGCCTTTGATCTATCTGCGTCATAATCCTCTCCCGCTTTAGTGCTGCTCAGTTCTGGCGATAATATCATCCTGCAGGGATCTGGACAGGGAAGTAAATAAAGCACTGTAACCTGCCACACGAACCACCAGGTTCTTATAGTTCTCCGGATGCTGCTGGGCATCTAACAGAGTCTCCCTGCTTACTACATTAAACTGCATATGGCTTCCCTTTTGATCAAAGTAGGATCTGATCAGAGCCACAAAATTCTCTAAGCCCTTTACACCGCTGAGCGCTGACGGATGGAACTTCTGATTAAATAAGGTGCCGTTGGAAGCGATATAATGATCCAACCTTGCTACGGAATTGGCTGCTGCGGTGGGGCCATGGGTATCTTTTCCTGAGGAAGGCGATACCCCGTCGGCCACTGGCCTATGGGCAAGTCTTCCATCGGGTGTAGCTCCTGTTTGCGCACCTAAGGGAACATTGGCTGATACAGGATACAGTCCTGCCTGATATTGACCTCCCCGGGGATTTTTATAGGCTTCCAGGGGTCTGGTATAGGTATAGGCTACATCCCGGGCGAAATAATCAACCTCCGGAATATCATTGCCATACTTGGGCAGCTCCTCGATTTCCTGCAGAAGCTGTTGATACTTTCTTCTTTCCTCTTCAGGAATACCGCCTGCCAGGGCAATTTTATAGATCTCAGCTATATCCTGCTCACTCACCCTACGTCCTGCGGCAAGTAATTCACGGGTAATCCTCTTTGTAATCTCTTCGGCTGTTGCAGAATCAATACCCTGTCCGTAATTTAATTCCAGGGCTCTCTTAAATTCCTTTAAGGTAATCTTTTTCTCATCAAATACCAGCTTCTTAATGGCATAGAGAGAATCCGCCATATTGGCGATACCAAAGCCCTGCGGACCGGTGAAGTTATAGACCGCTCCACCCTCCTGCATGCTCATGCCTCTTCCGATGCAATCCTCTACCATACAGGACTGGAAGGGAAGGGGGCATCTTTGTGCATGGGCTACATCAATGGCATTGATGGCATTCACCATGCAGCCGATCATATAATTCATCTGCTGTTTATAAGCTTCGTAGAATTCCTCAAAGCTGGTCATATGCTCCACTTCACCGGTTCGGGGACCGATCTGGTCCCCCTGATCCATTCCGTTTGAAAATACCAGCTCCAGAGGTCTGCACATATTAAAGAAAGCAGCATCATGCCAGCCGTCTGTCTTTCCAGCCTTCTGGGGTTCCACACAGCCGATAATGTTATAATCTCTGGCATCCTCCAGGGATAAGCCTCTGTTCTGTAAGGAGGGAATGATCACTTCATCATTATAATAAGCAGGTAATCCTACCCCCGTACGGGTTAGCTTTGCTGCCTTTATAAATAACTCATGCGGTGTTCCGTTCCAGATACGGATGGACAGGGAAGGCTGGGGCAGCATCACATGCATGGAAGCTTCAATGCAGAGGAAGGATAGTTCATTGGTCGCATCCAGTCCCATGGTATTCTGGCCGCCTACGATTAAGTTCTGGAAGAGGCTGTAGCCGGCAAAGCCTTCTGCAGAAGCGGCATCCCGCACCTTATTTAGATCATTTAGTTTCACCCAGATACAGTCAAGGAGTTCCTGGGCAAACTCTCTTGTAATCTTACCTGCTTTAAGGTCCGCCTCATAATAGGGATACATATACTGGTCAAAGCGTCCCGGTGAGATGGAATGGCCGCTTGATTCTACCTGTAAGAGCATCTGCACAAACCAGAAGGACTGGCAGGCTTCATAGAAGGAGCTTGCTCCCTTTCTGGGTACCCGATCACAGTTATCTGCAATTTGTAAGAGCTCTGCTTTACGAACCGGATCTGTGCAGGCCTGGGCTTCTTCTCTTGCCAAGGCTGCATAACGCTGGGCATAGGTGATCACAGCCTGGCAGCTTAAGATAACCGCTTCCAGGAAGCTGCTGCGCTTTGCATAATCCATATCAGAGATCTGAAGCTTATGAAGGGCCTCTCTTGCTTGCTCAATAATTCCTTCATATCCGATGGCTAAAACCTTGCCATAGTCTACGGTTACATGTCCGATGCCGTTATAAAAATAATTACCCGGGGTAAAAATGTTATGATCGATGGCAAGTCTTGCTTCCGGTGCCATATAGGAATATGCCAGCTCACTGGTGGTCTTGCCGTTCCAATAACGGTAAACCTTATGTAAGATCTCCTTTGTCTCCTCAGAGATATAAAAGGGATCTGCGCTACGGCTTGCTATGGTATCAAATTCCTGCTCCAGCCAGGAATAAGAATACTCTGGAAACACCTGACAACCTCTGGGTGCTTTGGAGGCACTTCCAACGATAAGCTCATGTTCACGGATCACAATGGGTATATGCTTCAGAATATGGGCAAAGGCCTTGGCACGCCTGGTGATAATGGGCTCCTTCTCCGTCTGCATATAACTCTCTGTGAGTAAGAGTGCTCTGTCTGCTTCGATCTCAGGCATAGCCGCATATAAGTGATCAATCAGTTTTGCTATTCTTGGGCTTTTTGCAACTTCACCGTCATAATATTTACTCATCGGAACTTGAAACCTCCTCATACATAGGAAAGATTTATTGATAGATTACTTGGATGTTCAGTGACTCAAAGGTCTTCTTCCAACGTTCGCTTGGCTCTGTGTCCGTCACCACCACATCCACATTGGCCAGATCATCGATCCGGGTAAAGGAAATCTTATCAAACTTTGTATTGTCCACCGCCAATATCCTCATATTGGTGGATTCAAACATTAAATTTTTAATATGGGCGTCCATCTCATTGGAATCCGTGATTCCCTTCTCTATATCCACACCTTTGCAGGAAATAATGGCTTTATCCACATGAAAGGAGCTGATCATCTTCTCTGCCTGATAACCAACCAGAGATAAGGACCCTTCTCTTAGGGTACCGCCTGTGGATAAGATTTTCCACCCAGGCACATCGGATAGCTCCAGAAGAATCTCTATGGAATTCGTGATCAGGGTAAGATTCTTCTTATTCTTCAGGTGCTTGGCGATATATACTGCTGTGGAGCTGGCATCCAGCATGATGTGGTCTCCGTCTTCTATGAAAGAGTTTACTGCGGCAGCAATATATTCCTTCCCTGCCACATTGACTTCCTTACGGACCATATAGGGCAGGTCCACATTGGCATTCTCCACAGCGATAGCGCCTCCGTAGGTCTTCTTCGCAAAGCCCTCTTTCTCCAGCTTCTCTAAGTCACGGCGGATGGTCTCCTCTGTAACACCAAACATAGCACTTAAGTCACTGACTAAAACCCGTCCATCCCTCTTTAGAATTTCCAGTATTTTATTTCTGCGTTCTATTGTTAGCATTGTCGCTGCAGCTCTCCTTCCTGCTTACCTAGTTTATGTATCCCATTATTGTATACTTTTCCAAAGCTTGCTATCAGGATTTGCAATGACGGAAGTGTCAAGAAGCATTGCATTTTCACCCATTGCTTTCTTCGCCTTGTCAAGGGCTGCTTCCACTGCTGCAATCTCACCGGTAAGAAGAAGATAGGATTTGCCGCACATTCCTCTTGCTACTCTGAGTTCAATCAGATCAACC
>JAJUHH010000024.1 GCA_029267975.1 Clostridiales bacterium | reverse complement strand
CCGGTCTTGTAAAGATCCCTTGAGATCAGATATTATCCTAACCTCTAAAGTACACTACATTGCCGGTGCCTAAACACTTCCTATTATTTTGTTCAATAACTCTTGCATCATCCTGGGCTTGCTTTTGTTCTTGCTGTAGTTTCTTCTTGGTCTTACTTTCTGCCTGGCTTTACTTTCAGCCTAGCCTTGTTTCTGATATACCCTGACATGCTCTACTTCCATCAGGAAGGGAAGGTCTTCCTCCTTAACCTCGCCACCCAGGCTTCCGCCTACTGCTATGTTAAAAATCAAATAGAAGGGCTGGTCAAAGGGCCAGGCTTCTTCCGTCTGGTCCTGCGCATCATCTGTCTTCCGGTAGTGGCACTTACTTACCCCATCCACATAGAATTCAATATATTCCGGTGTCCATTCCATTGCATAATCATGAAAGTCCTCTGTTACTCCCGGACATTCCACCGACGTAACATACTGCTTGGTGTCTTTTCTGGTGTGATTATGTTTTGCGCTATGTAGGCTGAAGAGCAACTGATCCTTCCATCTTCCGCAGTGTTCAATGATGTCGATCTCCCCACAGCGTGGCCATGGATTTCCTGTTCTGATGGAATCAGCCAGCATCCATACAGCCGGCCAGGAGCCAATGCCCTTGGGAAGCTTTACCCGAAATTCAAACAAACCATACTGCCAGGAGGCCTTGCCATAAGTAACTAGTCTGGCAGAGGTATATTCTCTCTCCCCATCCTTTTCCTTAATGGCCCGTATAATCAGCCTGCCGTTCTTAACATAGACATTTGCCGGTCGGTCCGTATAGGCCTGGAGCTCACGGTTTGCCCATTGATGATTGCCCAGATCATAATTCCATTTTGCCGGATCCGGTGCCCCTTCATAATCAAATTCATCGGACCAGACTAACTGATACCCTTCCTTACAATATCCCATAATTCATCCCCTTTACCCCTTATTAAGATATGATTTTATATTGCCATGGTCTTTCCGCCCTTAACCTCATAAATCTTATCATCCACGCTGATCCAGACTGACTGGAAGGACGGGTTGTAGACGCGATCGGCTTCCACAGTAAATTGAAGGCGCTTCGCCGCATCCAGATAATCCACAATCTGTATGTTGGTGGCGTACCAAATCTCATCACGGTAACCGGCCAGCTGACAAAACTCCTCAATCAGGCGCCAGTTATCCTGATGGGTGAACTCATAGCTGTGTCCCCACACATACATCATATATAAGTATTGTGTTTTATGCAGGCTTAAGAATTCTTCTCCCAACTGCATAAGATTATGATTATGATGGCAGGTTGCCTTCCATTCCAGAAAGTTCTCGGGAATTTGGAAGTTGTCCGAATTTCCTACGATCCTTGCATATCGAATCCCCAAGGAAGGCAGTATATCCACAATCTCTTTGGTGTAAGACCCGTTAGGATAGGACATTCCCCTGACTGGGTATCCCACTGCCTTCTCAAGCTCCCGCCGGTCCTCAATTATTTGCTGGACCACCTGCTCAATGGGACAACGGCTGATGGTAGGATGGGTACAGGTATGAACCGCTACCTCATGACCCCGGTATAGCATCTTATACTCTGACAGAGGAATACGATCCTCTGAAGAGATGCCGGAATTCACATGAAAGGTTCCCTTCATCCCATAATGATTAAAGATCTCCACCAGACGCCTGTCCTCCAGACGGCCGTCATCATAGCTCATGGTAAGAACCTTATGTCTGCCTTCCGGAAAGCATATATAAATATTCTTTAATTTCTTATTAAACATAGCCTATTTCCTCATACTTCATTTTGATTTATGAATCGCGCCCATTCCATCAGCTCAATTCTACCTGATTATTCCATATTCTTCAATTATAATATTCCCCGCCCGGATACAGGGTTGCAGCATATTGTCTTCTGGTTTGGGGGATAGCCTTTCCGCTGGGTGCC
The DNA here is from genome assembly GCA_029267975.1 of Clostridiales bacterium. Classification (GTDB taxonomy): domain Bacteria; phylum Bacillota; class Clostridia; order Lachnospirales; family Lachnospiraceae; genus Mobilitalea. The sequence continues at coordinate 12,443 of JAJUHH010000024.1, read as the reverse complement.
TGCTTCAGATCATAAAAGGTACCGGAATAAATGTAGGCAGTCTTGCCGGTATAAACGATCACATCTTCCATACCTCTTCCAAACAGATCCCCATGGAGTACATAACCGTCTTCTCCGAATACAAGCACTGCTTCCATGTCTCCGTTATAAAGGGTCGGTTTCACACCACCGCCTCTGCGGTAAGCCAAAATATAATCCTCTCCCTCACCGTTCCAATTACTTAAGGTATCTACGATTGTCAGCCATCCCTTGCTGCTTCTGTCCTCCTTCCATAGCTCCTTCCCATTACAGTCGAGCAGGAACATTCCGTCCTTACCATCCCACTGGTCCTTGTAACCATCACCCCGGCGGATACGATCCAGACCTGCAATCTGCAGCCCCGGCAGATCTTTGCAGAATTTACCCAAGGCCACATGTTGGGCTTCTATGGAACCTTCATACCTCCATAGTTCCTTACCGTCCCTGTCATACATGCAGGTTACGCTGCCGCCGATTACCCATTCCGGTTTACCATCACCGTTCACATCTCCGACCCAAAGACAGTCAGCATGATCCTCCAGGTCCTTGCAGGACCATAGAAGCTTTCCCTTATGATCAAGTAAATCATAACCGGCCATCAGCTCATCATAACCGTCTCCATTGATATCACTTGCCCAGGGGAAATGTCCAAGGTTACCCTCATGGGTCCAAAGAAGATTAAATTCATCATCCAGTGCCCATAGCTTATGGTAGCGGTCCTTTAGTATAATATCCTGAGGCTTTTCTTTTCCTCTCAGATTGGCTATGATGATACAGTCATGGGCTTCCTCCCCCGGCAGCTGATAGGTCTTCTTCACCTTGCCTGTGGAGCCCTCCAGAATGAGAAATTCCTTCTTCATGACGCAGAGCACTTCCAGCTTACCGTCCCCGTCTATATCATAGATCTGTGCCGGAAAATCCGACCCGGTTCCGCCCGGCTGCTCCACCGGAGTCCCCACCTGCCACATCATTTGCCCGTCCAGCCGGAAGGCAGTCAGGCAGGTTACCTGATGAGGGACATAACGGTCATCAATGTCCCCATCTGCCTGTATCATTACCAGCTCCATCCTTCCGTCTCCATCCAGGTCCCCCAGCAGACCTTTATTTCCTCCTGCTGCCGTAATATCGATTGTTCCAATCAAATGCGCTTCCATTGTATTACCCCTTTATTCAATAATAATTTAATCATAAACTAACTCGGCCGCTATAATCAGTCCTTAATTGTATTATGAAAAATATGCCGGGCTTTTGCAATAAAAGAATTATACATAAAGCCCCCTGCTAAAAAATATAATGTAACAATACGAACATACAGCGGAGGGTATGGCTTTATGAAGAAAATCTTAATTAAAACCTTAATCGGATGTCTTGTCGTCTTTGGAGTCCCCTTTCTTCTGACGCTTCTGTTTAATAATAAGAGCTTCAGAAACTCTTCCAGGGATTCAAATGACTTTACAATAAATTATGAAGTAAACGGTACCAGGGAAAAGCTTTCCTTTGATGAATACTTAATGGGTGTTGTGGCCGCCAATATGTCCTCCGGTTATGCGATGGAGGCCCTGCGCGCACAGGCTGTCATTGCACGAACCTATGCTTTATATAATATTGCTTTACTGAGTGAAGACTCCCGCAAAAGTAATTTTACGACCTCTGAGCTGGGCCTTACTTACCTGGGTCCCCAGGAATTAAAGGATTATTGGGGAGAGGAGCACTACGCTGAGTATTATGCCAAGCTGGAAAATGCCATCAGCAGTACCAAGGATAAGGTTATTCTCTACGACAACAATCTGATTCTCCCGGTATTCTTTAATACCGGTTCCGGCTACACCCGGAATGCGTCAGAAGCTTGGGGTATCTCTGTTCCCTATCTGGTCAGTGTATCCAGCAAGCAGGATATAACCTCCATTAATTATCTAAGCATTAAGGAATATGAGCTTGAGGACCTGATTACCCTATTGGGGAAATACTATGCCGATCTGTCCTTATCCGAGAAGAATTTCTTTGACCAGGTTACCGTAGAAAGCCGGGACAGTGCCGGTTATGTAACAAAGATTAACCTTGGCAGCCGCACCGTCTCCGGTGAGGAATTTGCCAAGGTTATTGGTCTTGCTTCCAATCATTTTTATATCGAAGACTATGAAGGCAAGGTACGTGTGATCTGTAACGGTTCCGGACATGGGCTTGGCTTAAGTCAATATGGAGCCAACGCCATGGCAGAAGACGGTGCCTCCTATGAGGAGATCCTAGCTTATTACTATACCGGAATTACCTTAACTGATCTGTCAAAATGATCTGCTCTTCATTAAAAATGCAAACTCCTCCAGCCAGAGCTTCACTCTGGGCTGCTCCTCCCTCTGCTTTCTGTCCAGACCCTGTCTGAAGCGAAGGACCTTCTCAAGCTCCTCCTCTGTGATCTCTTCTCCCGCATAGCGATATCGCATGAAAATATCCGCTACCTCAGGGAAGGCAATCCGGTCATAACTAAAATGGTCCCTGACTCTCTGCGCAAGCATCAGGATTGTCTCCTGCTCCTCAAGAGCAAATCCCTCCTTATTAAGCATAGCAAGAATGCGAAGAAACATCAGATACATCTTCCTGCTGTTATCTGCTCTTTCATACTCTTTCCTGTAACGATACAGCAAAGCCTGATAATACAGGATAATCAGCATGAGAAGCAAAACAACTGCTGCCACAATGGCCAGGGTACTATATAAGATATCCTTCATGGTATTATCCTTCTCAGGCTCAGTAGGTATGAGTTCACCCGTATAAGCAGGATAGCTATCCGTCTGATACTGTTCATAGGAATTCTGGTACACCTCCGGTGCTGCGCTTGTCTGTGAAGGCTTTGCCCACCTTCCATATCCGGGGTCATCATAGATTCCCGTGCCCTCAAAGGGAATCCAGCCCACACCCTCAATATAAGCCTCTGACCAGGCATGCGCCTGGCTGTTGGGAAGCGGATACATTCCGTCCTCATCCTTATTCTCGTATTTTGCTACAAAGCCCTCCACATAGCGTGTGGGAACCCCGATACAGCGGCCCAGAACAGCCATGGCTGTCGCGTAGGAGGTACAGTAGCCTTCCCTGCTTTCAAACAGAAAATAGTCTACAAAGTCCTTTCCCTTAGGAGCTTTTTGGGGAGATAGCGTATAGCTATAGCCCCTAAGATAACCTTCAATGGCCTTCAGCTTCTCAAAGGTACTGTCATATCCATCGGTAATCTTATCAGCCAGTTCTCTTACCCGTTTCGGCAGCCCTGCAGGTAAGTCAGTATAATTTTCTTTTATTCCCTCTGCGCGCTCCTTCAGGAGTTTATAATCCTCTTCCGGATTCTCCAACGCTTTCGTCTTACCGGAGGCAAGTACTTTTTCATTTAACCAGGTAAGGGAGCTGATGTTGACACCCTGGGCCCGGTCATAGGAGAAAGAATCCGCATCCTTAAGCAGCTGTTCAAAGGCATCTCCATGCAGGTTCATCTCATAAAAGTATAACTCATAGGAAGTCCCTCTTCCTCTTGCCTTATGAAAGAGAAGATTGGAGGACTCGGCACTTGGCCCCTCTATGTCAGACCGCAGCTCATACCAGCAGGTTTTTAGGGGATAGAAAAAGGTTCTGGTTTTAATATTATTATATGTAATCCTATAAGTCACTCGATTGATAAAGCTATTACTCAGAAGTGTCTCAGGGCTTTGTCTGGCCAGTGCATACATAAGCTCCATATAATCCAGCTGATACTCCTTCACAGCAGGCAGGAGCTTCGTCTGCTGCTTCTCCCAACTGTAGCCGGTATAGAGATTGCTGACCGATCCGATGAGATAGACCGCCTTATTATTGGATTGACCCGTAAATTTTAAGGCAATTTTTCTGTCTGCCCGCAGGGGATTTGCATTGCGATTCAGATCACCCCCATCCTCAGAATAGCCTGTCAGATTAAGGACAAACTCATCGTCCTCTTTATTGAAGTAATAATCCAGATCAGTTTTCCATACCTCAATTTGATCCTTCAGGGCATGGTAAACATTCTTAACCGTGGTCCATTCAATGGGCTCCTTCTTGGATGGCATCACCACAGCAAGGATTGCAAGGAGCAGACATACCGGGGTCAGGTACAGGATGCTCTCCTTCTTCTCCTGTTTACCGGCTCTTTTCTCATATAGGAAACCACAGCCCTCGACAATCACCGATATTAAATAGAACAAGAAAATACAAACAGCCGCCTTATTCATATTAAATTGTGCCAAACTGAAGGCTAACATGGAAGCAAAAACTGCTATAGCCACAACTATCTTCCATTGCAATGACCGAAGCAAAAGGAAGAATATTATCCCCAGCAGAAAGCCTGCCACAAAAAGAATAAAGTTGGCGTACTGCGCCCTATGAAGCTCCTGGGAGCCATTATAAATTGCAATCCAATCAAACAAGCCGTTAAGCCAGGCAATGGGATGAAAGCCTCTCAGCCAGAAGAGGAGTGCTAAAAGCGGAATAAGGCTTGCGATTACCAGATAGGTAACAGCATTTGTCTTATTGTAATCAATCAGATAGATGCAAACTGTAGGCAGGAAAGAAAAAAAGGCGCAGGGAACCATCAGTACACGAAGCTCATAGTACTGGTTAATGATTAATAGCAGCGCCCAACATAAGGCCATGCTAAGCAGACTGCGATATGCCTGATATAGCTTTTCCCTGTCACGGAACATAGCAAATCCTCCTTGCTGATTACAGCACCCTGATCTCCCGGGTAAGTACCTCGGCGATCTCATCCGAAAGCATCACCTGATGCACTGCAATCCCGGATAATTTCATACTGTCTATTAGTTTCCCGGAAGCATCAGAGGTGTCATCACTGATATAAAGGATGCTGACATAATTGCCCCCGGATATAGCCTGAAGTGCCGTCAGATACAGTTCCCTGCTTAGGGTATGGGTTACCAGCACACAGAATATGCCTGTATCCCCCCGCTGCAGCCGTAGCTTCATCAGCTCACTGACTGTCAGCTTTGCTTCAAACTGAATACGCGCACAGGCCTTATAGAAGGCATTAAAGTCCCCCCTCGCTGTAATGAATACCTCCTGCCTGCCCTCCATATCATAGATGATCTGGGAAGGAGTGCTTCGAAGAGCATAAAAGTTTGTAATGGCGAGTACGCTTTCTATTATTTTGTCCTCTGTCCGGATTACCTTAAGCTCCTCTTCCCTAACCTGTGTCAGATCCATAAACAGAACAATCTCCGCTTTGGGAATATGCTGATATTTGCGGCTGATCAACTCCCCCATCCTTGCACTTGCTTTCCAGTGGATCCTCTTCCTGCTGTCCCCCGGCAAATATTTTCTAACCTCCGTATCCAGCGCTTCCTCTGCGGCATTGCTAAAGTTCATGGGATTTTTTACATCGGGCTGGGGCGGAGCTATGCCCAGGCGGTCCAACTGAACCACCCGGGGAAGGACTACCACTTTCAGCTTAGACAGAATTGGATAAGTGATCCTGAAAAGATAAAGAAAGTCTGTCACCTCAATGGAATCTACACCGACGTAGTATTCCCCCCGATAATTGCATTTGATTCTGGTCTCCATACGTTCACTGTCATTTGGCAACAGACTGTATTCTGTCATCTCATGGGCCTCTTCAATGGTAGATTTATCGCTCAGGAATTTAACCTTAACATTTCGAAAGGTAATATAGTCTTCATTGGCTATGGCAAAGGAGTAGGTGGTCCAGTCCCCCTTCACCACCAGATAGGCCTCCATGGACTGGTAGATCTTAAACCGAAAATAAACATATAGGGTATAGAGAAAGGCTATGACCGGGATCAGTATGGTCAGGTAAAAAAGAGCATAAGAAATATTACCTCCGTAATAGGAGGCAAATAAAGCGCTTCCGATGATAGCCGCCACAAAAATCAAACGATTAGTGATCATAGTCTCAATCCCATCTCTACTTTGCTAATACCGGAACCGGCACCTTTGCCATAATATTCTTTAAAAGCTTTTCCATCTTTGTCTGAGAAAGTCTTGCCTCCGGAGCCAGAATTAAACGATGCGCTATGACCGGCTGTACCAGGCTCATGATATCATCCGGTATGCAATAATCCCTTCCCTTAAGGTATGCATAAGCCTGGGAAGCTCTAAGTAAAGCCAGTGTCGCTCTCGGACTTGCTCCCAGGGAAAGATTACTATCCTTTCGGGTCTCTGCGATCAGCTTGGTGCAATAGTGAACCAGGTCCTGACTCATCTTAACCTCCTCCACTTCCCTTTGCATCTCAAGCACCGTATCACCCTCCACTACAGGAGACAGGGTCTGGGCAAGCTGACGATTTAAAAAACGATCGGCCATCACCTGCTCCTCTCCCAGCTGGGGATACCCGATGGACAGCTTCATCATAAAACGATCCAGCTGCGCTTCCGGCAGGTTATAAGTACCCAGATAGTCAATGGGATTCTGGGTAGCGATTACCATAAAGGGTCTTGGAATCGGATAGGTGGTTTGGTCTACTGTAACCTGCTTCTCCTCCATGGCCTCCAAAAGACTTGCCTGGGTCTTGGGGGAGGTACGATTGATCTCATCCGCCAGAATAATGTTATTCACAATTGCTCCCTTGGAGTACTCAAATCTGCCGCTTTGCATGTTATAGATGGATAATCCGGTGACATCACTTGGCAGCGTATCCGGGGTAAATTGGATTCTGGTAAAGCCACAATGAATGGTCTGGGCAAGGGTCTTGGCCAAAGTGGTCTTCCCAACCCCCGGTACATCCTCAAGGAGCAGGTGACCTCCTGCCAGCAGGGTAACCAGGGTATACTCAATCACATCCCGTTTCCCAACAATGATCTGTTCCATGTTATGTATCATTTCCGCAACCTTATACTGATTTTTCATGTCAACCTCCTCTATCCTTTCTGTAACATCCTTCCATAATTATACTGTATAAGCAAATATTTGTGTATCCATGAATTGCATTACTTATCCATAAAATTATTAATTAACCCCAGACTTTGCCCACGAGCTCTATAAATAATTGCTTAGGAGGACTTTGCTGTCGTAGTATAATATACGCTAAAAATCAGGATGCCATCTGACCTTGTCTTTCTGTTGTGCAAGTCACTGGCATCCTGTAGGATTTCTTATGTGATTTTTACGCTTCTAGAGGCTGGCAACCAAGCCTTTCAAGAGCTTTACGGTATTCCTGATAGCTAGCTCTTCAAATTCTGCATAACTCATCTCGGCACTATGGTCAGCCTTGTCTGAGATTGCCCGAATGATGAGGAAGGGAAGCTTATTTAAATAAGCCGTTTGTGCGATTGCAGCTCCTTCCATTTCCGTACAGTAGCCTGCAAAATTCTCAATCAGCCAATTTTTCTTCTCATTGTCAGAGATAAACTGATCTCCGCTGACAACTCTTCCTGCGTGGACTCCTACCTCCGGTAATTCCCTGGCGCAAACCTCCTGAGCCAAAGTAAGCAGCTTCTCATCCGCATGAAATACCGATTGCTCCATTCTGGGAATAACACCTAGCGGATAACCAAACCCGCTAGCATCCACATCATGCTGCAAGGCATCTGTGGAAAGCACGATATCTGCAATATCAATTTCATTTCGTAAGGATCCTGCTACTCCGGTATTAATGACTGCCTCCACCTGGAACTGGTCCGCCAGGATCTGAGTGCAGACAGCGGCATTGACCTTGCCTATGCCACATCGTACCACAACTACCTCTTTTCCCTCAAAGCTTCCTTCATAAAAATCCATGGAGGCAATGGTTACTACCTTAGGATCCTTCATTTGATTTTTTATAATAAGGACCTCCTCGTCCATAGCGCCAATGATTCCGATTTTCTTCATACTTTCTCTCCTGTCCAAATATTCTTACTTTATAGTAACTTTTTTCAGGAAGGATTACAACTAGAATTTCTGAATCGCAACCATTCATTACCCTTATATACTGTTCACACCCATCATCAGTCAGGGACTTCAGATTCGGGCTACACAGAAAATTCATTTGCAAAATTTGTTTATCTGAGATACAATGTACTCGATTATTGTAGCCAGTTAATTTTTAACTCATACATTGAACTAGTTACACCATAAAGAAAGGACCAAAGCGTATGAAGTATAAAACAAAAGGCGTCTGCAGCCAGGAAATCAGTTTTGAGATAGACGAGGCAACCAACACCATTACCGATCTCCGTTTTGTAGGAGGCTGCAACGGTAATACCAGCGGAATCTCAAAGTTGGTTATTGGCATGAAAGTTGATGATGTAATCCAAAGATTGGAAGGAGTTACCTGTGGCTTTCGCTCCACCTCCTGTCCGGACCAGTTAGCACAAGCATTAAGGGAATGGAGGTCCTAAGCATGAAGCGCATCGTTTTAACCGGTGGTGGTACAGCCGGCCATGTCACACCCTGTATCGCCTTACTACCACAGTTAAAGCAGGAAGGCTATGAGATTGATTACATCGGATCCTATAACGGGATTGAACGAACGCTGATCGAAGCACTGAACATACCCTATCACGGGATATCCTCCGGTAAATTAAGAAGATATTTTGATCTAAAGAATTTCACGGACCCCTTTAAAGTAATTAAAGGTTATAAGGAAGCAGGTAGGCTATTAAAGACCCTTAAGCCTGATATTGTATTCTCCAAGGGTGGCTTTGTTACCGTACCCGTAGTAATGGCTGCTAAAAAACATAAAATACCGGTAATCATTCATGAATCAGATATGACTCCGGGTTTAGCCAATAAACTGGCACTTCCCTCAGCCTCCAAAATATGCGTCAACTTTCCGGAGACTCTGGAGTATTTGCCTGCCGATAAGGCTGTACTTACAGGAACACCCATCCGCAAGGAACTATTCTCCGGCAACAAGCTGCGGGGGCTTGATTTCTGCGGATTTACCGCCAATAAGCCTGTCATTCTGATCATCGGCGGCAGTACCGGTTCGAGAGCGATCAATGAACTTATCCGTGGAATGCTTCCCACCTTGCTCCGGGATTATCAGATTATACATTTATGCGGTAAGGGTAATCTGGACGAACGTCTGGCGGATACCCAGGGATATGTACAATTCGAATACATCAGTACAGAACTCAGTGATCTTTTTGCCGCTGCGGATCTTGTGATCTCACGGGCAGGGGCCAATGCGATCTGTGAGCTTTTGGCACTACGTAAGCCCAACATTCTTATTCCTCTGCCTGCTGCCTCCAGCCGGGGTGACCAGCTCTTAAATGCCGAATCCTTTGAACGTCAGGGTTATTCCTATGTGTTAAAGGAGGAAAACTTAAGCTTAAGTAACTTACTGGAAGCCATTAATAGCGTCATGAAGAACAGGCAGGATTATATTGCTGCCATGAATAAGAGCACCTTAAATAATTCCATCGATACGATCATCAAATTGATCAAAGAAACTTCAAAGTAGAGTAAAAACCCTCCAAGGTAGCTGCTACAATAAAAGCACTGCTCCTATGGAGGGTTCTCACTGATTTGAGCCTTGTCGTTCAGCGCACGGTTGACGGTTGCAGTTGAGATATTTAGTTCAGAGGCGATATCATAAATCGTTACCTTTTTCATCTAAAAAATTAATCCTTTCCTTGGCAATTAGGCTATTCTTCCACAACTGCCTCTAATAGTATCAGTTCACTGGTCAAAGCAGATAGCGGCATCGTAGAAATACCATGGTTTACAAGCTCCCAACCACTTATCGATGTCTGTGCCCCGGAATTATCATAAGTCACACGATAAGTCTTCGCCATAAACATACGTAATCGATTACGTAGTATACCCAGAGTTATGTTTAATGTGAATACTTTAATACCGTGGTCTGTCTGCTTCCTCCAGCCGGGGTGACCAGCTCTTAAATGCCGAATCTTTTGAACGTCTGGTCGAAAATCCAAGGGCAGAAAAAATCCCTCCAAAGAAGCTCTACCTTTATAGTGCCTGTTACCTATAAAGTACTGCTCCTTTGGAGGGTTTGTCTTTGGGAAGATAAGTCCCGATAATATCTTAATTTCTAATGAGATAATCAAAAGCGCTTAATGCTGCATTTGCCCCGGATCCCATGGAAATAATAATCTGCTTGTAAGGGCTGTTGCTACAGTCACCTGCAGCAAATACTCCCGGAACATTGGTTGCATTATGAGAATCAACAATGATTTCACCCATACGGTTTCTTTCTACTGTATCACCAAGCCAGTCTGTGTTGGCAACCAAACCAATCTGAACGAATACCCCTTGTAATTCAACATGCTTTTCTTCACCGCTGGCACGATCCACAAAGGTGATACCATCCACTTTATCAGTCCCGGTAATCTCCTTGGTCTGAACGTTCTTATAAACAGTTACATTGGGAAGGCTGTAAAGTCTTTCCTGAAGAACTGCGTCCGCCTTAAGCTCCGGCATAAATTCAAGTACAGTAACGTGATTTACGACACCTGCAAGGTCAATGGCAGCTTCAATTCCGGAGTTGCCTCCGCCAATGACTGCAACATCTTTTCCTTTGAACAGAGGACCATCACAGTGAGGGCAGTATGCCACACCCTTATTCTTAAATTCCGCTTCCCCAGGAACACCTACATTACGCCAGCGTGCACCGGTAGAAAGGATCACTGTTTTACTCTTTAAGATAGCACCGTTCTCTAATTCAACTTCAATAAGCTCCTTCTTTTCAAGGCGCTTTGCTCTCTGTAAGGTCATAACATCGATGTCATAATCCCTTACATGCTCCTCTAAATTATCTGCCAGCTTAGGTCCCTGGGTATACTTAGTACCGATCACATTCTCGATTCCTAAGGTGTCTCTAACCTGACCCCCAAAGCGCTCTACGACAATACCGGTACGGATACCTTTCCGTGCCGCGTAAATCGCTGCGCTGGCACCGGCCGGGCCGCCACCGATTACAAGTACATCATAGGGAGCCTTTCCTTCAAACTCTGAAACATCCGGAGCAGTGCCGAGCTTAGCCAGAATTTCTTCCAAAACCATACGGCCGCTCCCAAAGAATTCACCGTTCAGATAAATAGCCGGAACGGCCATAACATTTTTACTTTCAACTTCATCCTTGTAAGCAGCACCATCGATCATGGTATGAGTAACTCCGGGATTTAAAATACTCATTAGGTTCATTGCCTGCACTACCTCTGGGCAATTATGACAGCTTAAGCTGATATAGGTTTCAAAATGATACTTGCCCTTGAGCTTCTTCACCTGTTCGATCAATCTCTCCTCTACCTTAGGGGCTCTTCCGCTTACCTGCAAGAGTGCCAATACCAGGGAAGTAAATTCATGCCCCAAAGGAATACCGGCAAAAGTCACACCGGTATCTTCTCCAAGGCGATTGACACTAAAGCTTGGAGTTCTATCCAGTTTTGTATACTCTTTCTTTATCTTGCTTGTCATCGCTACGATTTCATCAACCAGCTCTGACATTTCCTTAGACACGCTGTCATCTCCTACGCTGAGCTTTATTACAATATCATTTTCTAAAAGCTCAAGATAAGCAGCCAATTGTCCTTTTATTTCCTGATCCAATATCATGATTAACCTCCAAATTTATAACCTTCAAGGAATTTAATATCCTATATAACGAAAGAGTCTGATTACAGACTCTTTTGTTGTAAATCGAATATTCACTTTATTATCAGATCTTACCTACAAGGTCAAGGCTGGGCTTAAGTGTTGCAGCGCCTTCCTTCCACTTTGCAGGGCAAACTTCGCCAGGATTATTTCTTACGTACTGAGCAGCCTTAATCTTATTTACAAGAATGCTTGCATCACGTCCGATGTTGCCGGCATTGATCTCAACTGACTGGATGACACCATCCGGATCAATGATAAAGGTACCGCGGTCAGCCTGACCGTCAGCTTCAATCAGAACATCAAAGTTGCGGCTGATTGTATGAGAAGGATCTCCGATCATTATATATTCAATCTTCTTAATGGCATCGGAATGATCATGCCATGCCTTATGTACAAAGTGAGTATCTGTAGATACAGAATATACTTCACAACCAAGAGACTTTAATGTCTCATACTCGTTCTGCAAATCTTCCAGCTCGGTAGGGCATACAAAGGTGAAATCAGCAGGATAAAAGCATACAACACTCCACTTACCTTTGAAATCTTCCTGAGTAACAGTTAAAAACTTTCCATTCTGAAATGCTTGCGCTGTAAATTCTTTTACTTGTGTTCCAACTAATGACATAAGTTCTTACCTCCAAATAATATATATTCTAATTGATATTGATAATAGCAATCATTACTGTTTTAATATAATACATTTCTTATCCTTTGTCAAGAAAATAATTCTAATTATTTTACCACATATAAGAAAGAGTGTTCTTAAACGGTAAAAAGACTGCGCGAAAGGTTTTACCCTTTGTGCAGTCTTTTATTTTTGAATCTCCTTCTTATTGCCTTCCTGCTGCCTTAT
>JAJUHH010000023.1 GCA_029267975.1 Clostridiales bacterium | reverse complement strand
TGATACGGTTACCCTGTCGGGGGAAGAAAGCTATTGCTTTGATGTAGCCAATATCAGAACAAATTCTATGTTTAAGGCTTCCCTAAATGTTAAGCATACCATATATTCGCATACAATTCAGAAATCAGATCAGAATTACGGGGATAAAAATTTCTTTTACATAGCCCATCAGCTGACAGACTTTAATAATTATAAGAATGGTCCGGTGGGAATTATACTATTATGTATTGATGAGAGTGCTCTTCGCAATGTATATTCTCCCGGCATGGATTTTAATTCTAATATTACCTTCTTGGTAAACCGTCAGGGGGATATTATTTCTTTTCCCATAGAAGCCTATGTGGGCTTAAATCTTTTTAAAAAATACCAGACACAAACTCTGGAAGAGGCAATCAAAGCCTTTTTCGGGAATCAAAATTTTATGAATTCAAGCAGGCTTGAGGTACACACCGGTAATATTAAGGACGGGGTATTTACGCTTATCAATGTGCAGAACCTGACCTATGCTTTGAAGGACGTGCAGAATATATCCATGATTATTATATTGATCGGTATTTTTGTAGGTATGATGTGCGTTTTACTTTGTATGTCCTTTGCAGCCAGTACGGACAAATCCGTGAAGAAGATCATACATGCCATGGGTAAGGCAGACCAGGGGGATTATGATGTGCAGCTATCCATAGAGGGCAAGGATGAATTTGCCACTATAGCACAACATTTTAACGAGATGATACTCCGGATAAAGAAATCCAGTCAGAAGGAAAGGGAAGCCCTGGTCCGGAAGAAGGATGCAGAGATTAGATCATTGGAGGCACAGATTAATCCGCACTTTCTTTATAATACCCTAGACGCCATTAATTGGGTTGCCCTTGAACATGAGGAATATCATATCAGCAAGATGCTCATAAACTTAGCTGCAATTCTGCGCTACAGCATCCACCGAAGCAATGAAATCGTTACCCTGCAGGAAGAGCTGGAATATCTGCAGAGATATATTTATTTACAGCAACAGCGCTTTTGCAATTCCTTTCAATATAAGCTTCATATGGAGGAAGCCCTGGCAAGCTGCAGGATCCATAAGCTGCTGCTTCAGCCCTTAATTGAAAACACCATTGTGCATGGCTTTCCCGGGAATACGGGACATGACGAAATCGAAATCATCATTCAGGCCCAATATGATACTTATATTCAAATTCAGGTCAAGGATAATGGGAAGGGGATGTCCGAAGAATTAACGGAAGCCTTTAACAACTATGATTACAGGACGGAAAAGGTGGAAAGCAGTATTGGTATAAGAAATGTAATTACACGTTTGAAATTATATTATGGAGACAGTTCTTATTTTCATGTGGAATCAAGCGAGCAGGGTACAAACATCATGATGCTGATTCCATTATGAAAGATAACTTAGATTACAGCGGAACATGAGGAGTGCTTTTGGATAATTACGTTGAATTGGGGGGGCAATTTATGCGTATAGCTATCGTTGAGGATGAACCTAAAACAAAAGATGGCCTGATCAAAATGATCAACAAATTTACAGATTATGAGATTTGCGGAGTGGCGTCCGATGGCATTGAAGGGCTCCGGCTGGTAAAAGAGCTGCAGCCGGATTTGATCATATCGGATATTCAAATGCCAGGAATGGATGGCTTGACCATGCTGCAGCAATTGGAGCAGGAGGGTACGGCCTATAATGCATTGATTCTCACCGGCTACTCCTCCTTTGATTATGCCAGAACAGCATTGCATCTGGGGGTAGTGGACTATATTTTAAAGCCGGTTGATATTGATGACTTCATTTCGGTATTAAGAAAAGCGGAAAAAAAGATATTAGAGGAACGATCAGAGAAAATCGATCTGGAACAGTTGATCTGGAACCTGATGACCTGTGAAGAGGTGAAGACGGAGCGCTGTCTACAGCAGCTTTCCCATCAGTTGTGCTTAAAGGAGCCTATGACACTGGATCTGTTCCTGGTGAAGCCGGATAGCCTTGATATGGAGACCACAGGTGAGATGCTTTATAGTATCAGGGATATGCTCAAGGATCTGGGCATTCGGAAATATCATGTGATACACCTGTCCTCTTCCTACGGGATACTGGTTCTCATCCTTGACAGGGAAAAGTGTCCCAATAGCAGCAAGTTGTTTTCCTTACATATATTACCTCGATTGAATGAAATCGGTAATTGTCATTGCAGCACCACATCCATATCTGAGCTGGGGGATCTAAAGGGCGCCCTTGGCTTGTTAAAGGACCTGTTAACCTATAGCTTTGTATTTGATCATCATGTCATTCTGCAGAAGGAAATGGTGGATAAGCTGGAATTTGCTCCCATCCGCTATCCTGAGGATCTGGAAAATAAAATCCGCAGAGAAATCATGAATGGGAATTATCAGAAAGCCTTATGCATCAGTGACAGGTTTAAGGAGGTTATCATTGAAAGCAAGGGCAGACCGGAATTAATTAAGGAATATACGGCCAGATTTTGCTCCGGTATTTATAATGTGGCCAAGGAATACAGCCTTAAGTCGGAGCCGATCCTGATCTTTCACTATTTTATTAATAACATCATTGAGAGTAAAACAAGAACAGACCTTATTCACAATTACGAAAAGATTGTAAAAACCATTCTAAGCGGCAGCAATGAGGAGACGGACACCGATAATGTCATTATATTAAAGGTGATTAACTTTATCCGGGACAATTATCATAAGGACATTACCTTATCGGAGGCGGCCGAGCTGGTTGGGGTCACTCCGGAGTATTTAAGCAAGCTCTTTAATCAGAAGATTAATGTTAATTTTGTGGTATTTATCAGGAATTTAAGGATAAGTATCGCAAAGCGTATGATACTATCGGGCAAGTACCGGATCCAGGAAGTTGCCGAGCAGGTTGGATTTAAGGATCCTAAGTACTTTAACAAGGTATTTAAGTCTGTCTGTGGTATTTCACCATCAGAATATAAGAAGGTGATATAAATGAAGACATTTCGGATCACCGCAATCTTATCTTTTGTGGTAATGCTGGTGTTTCTTCTGATTGCAGCCGACTTTTACAAAGAGCGCTTTCGTAAGGTAGAGGAGACGGGGCCTGTCCCTGAGAGAAAGATTTTACGGATTCTGGCACCCTATGAAACTACCATAAGCTGCAAGACCCTCCAGGATATCGCAGAGCAGTATTCAGGCATTGATGGCAATCCCCAGGTGGAGATTGAGTTTATCTCCAAAAATGATTTTAAAAAAGAAATCTGTATGAACCTGGACCAGGATCAGCTGGCAGATCTGATTATATGTGATAATTCCATTATGCCAGCCTTAATTAATCTGAACGTACTTCGGGACATCAGCAGCTATATCAGTGACAGCAAAAAGGAACACCACTATTATCTGGGGCAATGGAATAACACCAGAAGTGACGGTAAATATTACGGAATTCCCTTTACCTGCGATCCTTATGTGCTGATCTGGAACAAGAAGTTGTTTGAGAAGCACAAGGTTGTCTATCCGGAGACCTGGGAGGATTTAAAGGTTGCTGCCAGAAAGGTTCAGGAAATCGGTATTAAGGGAATTGGGATCGGGGCGAAGCAGCCGGAAGAGGTCACAGCCCTTTTTATACAGCTGCTCTATTCTACGGGTGGTTCCATCCGGGAGATTAATGGTGAGGGCGGCATGAAAGTATTTGAATTACTGAACTATCTTAAGAATAATAAGCTGCTTTCGGAAAAATGCATTAACCTAAATCAGCTGGACTTAACCAATAAATTTATCAAGAATGAGGTTGCCATGATGATTAATAACCTCAGTGCTTTATCTGTGATTAAAGCTGCTAATCCTGACTTTGAGGTAGGGGTTGGTCCGGTTCCTTATGAAAAAAAGGAAAACTATATGTTTCACGGCAAGAATATCGGCATTTCCGTTAATGCGGATTACGAAGCATCCATTCAATTTCTTGACTATATTACTCAGAAAAGCATTGTCAAGCAGATTGCTGATGCAACAGAAAGTATCCCCGTACAGGTGGATGTGGAATATGACTATCAGGATGACGGCTTTGTACTCAGCAGGGACTTTATTTTAAAGCAGAAGATTCATGTGATTGCCAGAAGATCATTGAATTCATGGTTTGATATTTCTACTGCAATTTCTGAAGGGGTCTACAAAATGCTCAGTGAAAGGGAAGTAACCCTCAAAGACATAGCAGATGCCATGCAGGATAAGGTGAGAATCGCAATTATTGAGAACTGATTAAGAATTTACCCCCTTTTTAAAATTTTGGAATTGTTAGGAAAAACTTCGGAATGTTACGATAAAGGTGTAACCAATTAACAATTTTTTTTAGAGGAGGATAACTATGAAAAAGGTAATGCGACAGGTTCTGGCATGCGTTGTAGCTCTTATTATGGTAGCTTCAATGCTTACAGGCTGCAGCAAGCCTAAGGACACACCTACCGATCAGGGACAGACTGCCGGTGTGACCCAAAAGGCAGAGGACAAAAAAGAGGAGACCAAAACAGACAGTGGTTCTGAAAGTACTACTTCCGGTGAGATGACTGAGGTTGGAACACCGAGAGCGGAAACACTGATTGTTGAGTGCCAGTCACCTACTGACACCCCTGGACAGTTTAATTCCTATATGCAGGGCACCACAATGGGCTTTGGTATTCACCAGCTGATGTCAGCAATGATGTGGGAAATCGATACCATTAAGGGTGAGCAGTTTGGCGAAGTTGCTGAAGGCATGCCCGAGTCAAATGCAGATTTTACAGAGCATATCGTTAAAATCCGTAAGGGTATCAAATGGTCTGACGGTGAAGACTTAAATGCAGATGACGTAGTATTTACGGTTAATATGATCATGACCAACACAGGAATATCACAGAATGCTTACTACAATACAGTATTTAAATCTGTTGAGAAGGTAGATGATTATACCGTTAAATTCGTTACAAAGGAATCCTTCCCCCGCTTATCTCTAAGATTTGGTGTTACCATCTGGGGTAATGATTTAAGAATTGTTCCTGAGCATATCTATTCAAAACAGGAAGATGTTACAAAATTTAAAGATTCTAATCCGGTTGTTGCAGGGCCTTACACTGTAAAAGCTTATGATGAATTAGGAAAATGGATCCTTTATGAGCGCCGTGAGGATTGGCAGAACAGTACCGTTGGTGTTGTAAGCGGTAAAATGCCTCAGGCAAAATATGTTTGGTTTAGAAATCTTGGAGATGATACAACCCGTCAGATGAGCTTGATCAACAATGAAGTTGATATCCTCTGCGAGGTTACTCCTGAAATGTTAGAGGTTATGACAGCACAGAATCCCAATATCGCATGCTGGTATAATGATTACCCTTATGCGACCAGTGATGATCCCTGTTCAAAAGGTCTGGCTTTCTCCATGGGTAAGGGCGCACCTTTTGATAATAAGGATTTCCGTTGGGGTATTGCACTTGCAATGAATTTCGACGAGATATCAATGAATATATTTGATGGTGTAGGTCGTTCCTCACCGTTCCCGATCCTTACCAATACCAGTGCCGGACAGGAGTTATATGTAAAGCCTATCCTGTCCTGGTTGGAAAGCTTCGAGCTCGATCTGGGCGACGGCACAACAGTGAAGCCTTTTGACTCCGGCTATGCAGAGAGAATGGCCGAAACACTCAGAGCAAAAGGTTATAATATCCCGACAGATCACGATACTCTGATCGACATGTTTGGTGTTGGCTGCTGGAAGTATGATCCTGCAGCAGCAGAGAAACTCTTCATCAAAGCCGGTCTTGAGAAGAAGTCAGATGGTTGGTATTTCAATGGCAAGCCCTTCACCTTTAATATGACCTATCTGGCAGATACAGAAGCTCAGGCAGGCCGTGGTGTACAGGCAGCTTACGATCAGCTGACCAAGTTCGGCTTCAAGATCAACCTTGTCAGTGAATCCTCAGCAACCTGGGATACCAATGGTGCCACCGGACAGTTCGATATCGCCGGATACTGGCCTACCGGTTTCATAACAAAGGATATCTACTCCCAGATCAGCGGTTGGGATGCAGATCTTATCGTTCCTCTTGGAGAGAGAGGTTCAGGTCAGGGTACCCGTTGGAACAATGCGAAAGCTACCGAGATCATTCACGAGTTAGCTAAGCTGTCTCCGGATGATCCTAAGTCCTACGAACTGGGTCTTGAATTCTTCAAGAACGCAATAGAAGAGCTTCCGTTTATAGGCTTCCATTCAGGTGTTAAGTTCGTTCCTACCAACAGCACCTACTGGAACAACTACCCCAGTGCAGAGAATCCTTACAATGGTCCTTGGTGGTGGTGGAGCTGCTTCAAGTATATTACCACTGAGATTTCACCGGTGAAATAATGAATATCATTATTCAGTGAATTACTTGCTATCTTTGTGTCGGTTTCCATTCATATACCGACACAGCTTATAAAGAATACGCATACTGCCCGGTGGGCAAACACCGGGCAGTATGCAGTATTGGGAAGCTTTATCACAATTTTACATAAAGGAGTGAAGCCGTTGAAATTTCGCAAATACTTCGGATTGAGAATCTTAACCTATTTATTGACGGTGTGGATTGGAATAACTTTTATCTTTTTTATACCCAGGATGTTCCCGTCCGATCCTGTAGAGAACATGATTGGCCAGATGCAATCCCGCTCCGGCCAGATGGATCCTGTACAAATGGAAGCACTTCGGTCCCAGCTTAGAGTTCAGTTCGGTCTCGAAGGATCTTTAATCAAGCAATACATTACCTTCCTTTGGAATGGATTACTGCATTTTAATTTTGGTCCATCCCTGATGAACTATCCTACGCCGGTAGGCGAGATCATCAGTATGTATTTACCCTATACACTATTTCTGTCTCTGGCCACAACAGTCATTGCCTGGATCATTGGCAATATCATAGGACTGCTTGCCGGTTTTCGTAAAAATAAGCTGTCTTCCAAAATCCTGGAAGGGATTGCTATATGTATCTATCCGGTTCCATACTTTATTATCGCCTTGGTGTTGCTTATTGTGTTTGCCTTTGTGCTGGGGTGGTTTCCCATTCAGTCTACCATAAACACCCAGGGAGATTTTATGGTATGGCTTCTGTCATTACTTAAGGCATCCATACTTCCGGCTGTATCCATGCTTTTGGTTGGCACAGGCTGGTGGATCATATCCATGAAGTCCTTATCTGCTACCACATCAGAAGAGGATTTTGTACTTTACGCTCGATATCGAGGGCTTTCAGAAGGTAAAATCGGTAGGAGTTATGTGTTTCGTAATTCCATTCTGACTCAGATAACAGCCCTGGCAATGAGCCTTGGCGGCGTGTTCGGCGGTTCCATCATGACGGAGATCGTATTCGGCTATCCCGGTGTCGGCTCTTTGGTACAGAAGGCAATTCTGATGTCAGACTATAACATGATTCTCGGATGCATAACCATTTCCATTGTGGCTATATCAACCGCAACCTTGATTGTGGATCTGATCTATCCGTTCATAGATCCACGTATTCGTTATAGCTAAAGATTGTAAACCATTCACTAGACTTTGAGAAAGGCATGGTTTTATAGAATGAAGAAATTTTGGAAAAATGCGAATTTCAGGTTGAAAACCGGACTGATTATGACAGCATTTTTTATTATCATTGGTTTTGTGATCTACTTTATACCACATGTTAATCCCTTTTCCTTTAACTCCTATCCCAGTAAGCTGAAGCCCTCCGCTGAGCACTGGCTGGGAACCACGAGTATGGGACAGGATGTTCTGTGGCTGCTGATAGAAGCCATTCATAATTCCCTTCTAATCGGATTAATTGTAGCCACCATCGGTACTGTTGCAGGTGTTTTTGTTGGACTTTTGGCAGGCTTCTCAGGAGGACGGCTTGACCGGGTGCTTACCGTTGTCACCGATACCTTTATCATTATTCCTTCCCTACCGATTCTGATTCTCATGACTTCCTTTATGAAAGGATCCTCCACGGTATTTATCATGGCCTTGGTACTTGCTATGTTTGCCTGGGCCTGGCCCAGTCGACAGATCAGATCTATGGCACTTTCCATGCGGGAACGGGATTTTATACATACGGCATGGTTCTCAGGAGAGAGTACTGTGCAGGTGATTGTTACAGAGATACTACCTTATGCATTAACATGGTCCTTATCGAATTTCATGAATGCAACTCTGGCTGCCATTGCATCCGAATCGAGTCTTGCAGTCCTTGGTCTGTCTCCCGGTAATCTGATTTCTCTGGGAAACATGATTCAATGGGCAAGAGATCGAAACGCCATCTTTACCAAGCAGTGGTTCTGGATTGGATCTCCGATTGTAGCTACAGCATTATTGTTTATCGGACTGTTCCTCCTGATAACAGGCTATAACGATTATCTATCCATGAAGAGAGGGAGGTAGACATGATTAAAGTTGAGCATTTATCCACCTCATATTCCACCATAGACGGACCGGTTCATGTAATTAATGATGTGGATTTTGAAATATTTGATAATGAGATTTTTGGAATAGCCGGTGAATCCGGCTGCGGCAAGACGACCTTGCTGAAAGCCCTGTATGATATCGTAGAGTTTCCTCTGACTGTTGATTCAGGAAAGGTGATCTTAAGCGGTGAGAAAAACGGAAAGGCCTTTTCCTTTGAAACCGGACAGATCAGAAAAACCTGGTGGAATAATATCTCTTACGTACCCCAGGCGGCACAAAGTGTATTAAATCCTATCGTTCCTTTGCAGCAACAATTCCTTGATTCCATCCCCAAAGAAGAGAAGAAGCGGGAAAGCAAGGAACAGATTATCAAACGGATCTCCACCTATCTGGAAGAGCTCAGTCTCTCCCCGGATCTGCTTAAGGCATATCCCTTCCAGCTCTCCGGCGGTATGCGGCAGAGGGTGATCATAGCACTGGCAACCTTTATGGCGCCAAATGTTGTTCTGGCGGATGAACCCACCACAGCCCTTGACGTTGTAGTGCAGCGGGGAATTCTTATGATGCTCATGCGCCTGCAAAAACAATTAAAGAATACTATGATAATCGTTAGTCATGATATGGGTGTTCACTATCAGATCACAGATCGAATGGGGATTATGTATTCCGGTAGTATGGTTGAGCTGGGACGGACGGAAGATATCTTTGAAAATCCCATACATCCATATACACAGATGCTTGTTGGAGCCCTTCCCCGGGTGGGTGATAAGAGCCAGAAGAAGGGTATTCCAGGAAGGCCTCCGGCATTGACCAACCCGCCGCCGGGCTGCAGGTTTGCACCTCGCTGTCCGAAAGCAACGGACCAGTGCAGGAAAGAAGTACCAAAGTTTCGCGAAGTAATGCCGGGACACTTTGCAGCTTGTCATTTACTTAGCAGAGAGGTGGTGCAGAATGTCTGAAAAACTCCTTGATATACAAAATGTCAGTAAAATCTTTCAGATCGGTAGTATGCTCAGTAAAAAGAAGCTTGTAGCTGTAGATGAGGTCAGTATCTCGATTGATGCAGGTAAGCCTGTGATCTTATCCATTGTTGGGGAATCAGGCTGTGGTAAATCAACCCTGTGTAAGATGATACTGCGTCTGCATAAACCCGATCATGGTGATATTGTGTTATCCGGCAAGTCCTATAAGGATACCAAAGGCTATGACCCTTTTCAATTCAGATTGGACGTGCAGCCCATCTTCCAGAATCCTTATGAGGCCTTTTCCATGCGCAAGACCGTGGATACCTATCTGTTTAATACTGCCTTGCGGCTGAAAATTGCCAAGAACTATAAAGAAGCGGAAGCCCTGATCGATGAAACCTTAAAGAGTGTCGGAATGTCTCTTGAGGTGGTAAAGGGGAAGTATCCTTCCCAGTTTTCCGGCGGGGAGCTGCAGAGAGTATCTATTGCCAGAGCCCTCATAACCAGACCCAAGCTTATCATAGCCGATGAACCGGTTGCGGCAATTGATGCATCCATGAAGATGAATATTGTCAACCTGTTTAAAGAGTTGAAGGATAAATATAATGTCTCCTTCATCTATGTTACCCATGATCTTTCCACTGCCTACTATATCTCAGATTATATTGCAACCCTGTATCGAGGCTGCCTTATTGAATACGGTCAGGCTAAGGAGATTATGGACCGTCCGGCCCATCCATATACGGAGCTGTTAATGAATGCAGTACCGAGGATCGGAGAGAAGTGGAATCAGGAATTAGTGATGCCTGACACGGAGGATAAGGAATATGCTATCACCTATTGTAAATTTGCCCCCCGTTGTCCTTATGCTACCGAGGAATGCAGGAAATCCAGACCGGATATGCTGGAATTGGCAAATGGACGGAAAGTGTTATGCATGCATCCTTTAGTGGTTGATTAATTAATCTGCAAGGTTTATCAAGGGAGATAGATCAGAATGAAAAAGTCATTGGAGCTCTTGTTGATCAGTGTGGTTTTACTGTTTCTTACAGCCTGTACCAAATCAGTGACTACGCAAAATACAGATTTGGCTGCCAATACCATGCTTTTGGCAGATATGAGTAGGGAAGTTGCCAGTACAGAGTATGGATATACACAGGAAGGGGAAGCATCCGCACAAGGCGGTACAAGTGTGATCACCGTAACCTTCCGAGACGATGGCAGAGGTGAGAAGGGCAGCTTGTGGAGATGGTTGCAGGCGGCCTATGATACCTTTGACAAAAAGGATCTCTGTGAGTTAAATATTGCACCGATCACTGCTTCTGAGGGAGACTATTTCGCCAAAGTTGCCCTCTCCCTGCAGTCAGAAAAAACAGCACCTGATCTGGTGGCAGAGGATACCTTCCAGCTTGCTACAGATGTGGAGGCCGGATATCTGACTCCGCTGGATGACTATCTGAAAGATTATCCTGACTGGACCAATGGCTCCTATTATGATTCCTTAAAAGCTGGGGTTATTGCCGCCGACCAAAAGGTGTACGGTATACCCTATAATACGGACACACGTGGTTTATGGTATAATAAGAAGATCTTTCAGCAGGCTGGTCTGCCCCAGGTGTGGGAACCGAAAAACTGGCAGGAGATTCTGGATACTTGCCAGATTATAAAAGAAAAGGTACCGGATGTGGTACCCTTCTGGTGTAACTCGGCTGTGGCGACGGGAGAAGCCACTTCCATGCAGACCTATGAAATGCTTCTCTACGGAACAGGGGAACGACTGAAGGATGAAGAGAGCGGTAAATGGATCATCTCCAGCCAGGGCATCATCGATTCCCTAACCTTTCTTAAGAATATATATAATAATAATAATTTTGGTCCTCCCTTATCCAAGGTTCTGAATGGTCAGGCCAGCAATATATCTGCCAGAGAATATTTACCTCAGGGCAAGCTTGCCATATCACTGGACGGGATCTGGATTGTCGGCAATTATCTGGAAGGAGGAGCGTCTCCCTGGCCAGAATACAGTAAGGTCCTGGGCTTTGCTCCCATGCCTACCCAGTATGGTGACGGCTCCGGCAGCATTACACTGGCTGGAGGCTGGGCATGGTCCATTCCATCCAAATCCGATAACAAGGACCTTACCATGGAGTTCATCAAGCATTTGATGGAGCCTGAGATATATGTAGATGCCATTATCTCCATGGGAAGCATCGGTGCCAGGACAGATATCATGAAAAATGAAAAGTATACCTCTATGCCCTTTATCAGAACGGCAACCGAATATTTGCAGGACGCACATTTCCGTCCCAAGGACAGCCAATACGCGGCAGTATCCGCCCATATTCAGACCATGGTGGAAGCAGTTGTATCCGGAAGCAGTCCGGAAGATGCCATGGCAACCTATGCGGTGGATGTCACACGTACCGTTGGTGAAAACAAGGTAATCAGTAAATAAGTCAGGGAAATAGCACATAAACAGACAGACTTCCTTCGTTCTTTTTTGGAGGGAAAGCAAAAATGCTTTCTTATGGGATGAATATATGAAATTATCGTATAATAACCATATCAGGAAAGGAGGAAGGAAGGTGTCCTATGTTGTGGATTTTAACCACCTATCTACCATTGGTTTAGAGTCTTCTCCGGTAGCCAATGCTCTGGCCGGCTTACGTGCCAATGAGGCCCGTTATTATAAGAAAAAATATGACCATGATTTTACGGTGGTACCTGCCAGTGAAGGCCAGGAGACCCTTGATTATGTCAATAGAATTTTAAAAGAAGAGCGCAATATAGCGTTTGCTGCCAAGCCCTTGGAAACCTCCAGCTTTCAGGTGGAGAATATCAAAATGGCCTATGTCTTTTATGAGGATGGCCTTGTTGTCAATGTCATGTATACTATTGATGATCCCAAGAAGCGTGCGGTTGGATTTAAACTATCCGAGGGTATGGAAGTACCAAAGGAGCTGGAGGATAAGTTCAAGTTTGCAAGACAGAAATCGAAGCTTGCAGGAATGATCCGAGGTTCTTTCTTCGTCATAAAAAAGGAATATTAATCTATGTTAACCAAGAGGCTGTTGTATGATTCCTACACTTTTACAACGGCCTTTATTATGCTGCTTTATGTATATGCTGCTTTATGATACATGCTGATTTATAATACCTGCTGCTTTATGATACCGGCAGCGTAATGATATTTACTACATTTGGTATTCAATGATGAAAAATGAGGTATCCTATAAAATAAAGTCTGTAGTACATTGAATATCAGAGGTTACCTATGGCAGCATATTATCATTATTTTTCAAATTTATATGATTTGCTAAATTGCATTACCAGAGCAATAGATTTAATTAGTCCCAATATCGCCAATCATCATCAGCGGGTGGCTTATTTGTCTTTTCACATCGCTGAGGCGTTGCGTCTACCTGTGCATCAAAAGCAAACCCTGGTGACTGCTGCGCTCCTTCATGATACCGGAGCCATCGCTTTTCATGATAGGCTGGATATTATAGAGGAGGGGTCGGAGGGGATTAACAAACATGCTTATTTGGGGGCGGAGTTATTCTCTGATTTTCCGGTTTTGCAGGAGGCCTCCAGGGTGATCAGATATCATCATGTCTCTTGGAGTGATGGTGCTGGCAGTCGGGAGCAGACGGAAGCAGTGCCTTACCTATCCCACATTCTTCATCTGGCGGACAGAATAGTGGTTAAGATCAGGAGGTATGAGTTCATCATCAGCCAGATGGCAGGTCTGAAGGAGTATGCGATCAGTGAACGGGGAAGACTGTTTGCACCTGAAATTGTGGATGCCTATCTGTCCCTATGTGACAGGGAAGCATTATGGCTGGATATGACCTATCAGCTTGCTGTTTCAACTGTTTCCGAAGCCTTAACCCTGAATGCGATTAAGCTTACCTTGGACGATGCGGTAGCTTTGGCAAAAATATTTGCAAGAATTATTGACTTTCGAAGCCCCTTTACCGCAATGCACTCCTCAGGGGTTGCGGCTGTCGCGGTGAAGCTGGCGGAATTGTCTGGTATGTCTGAGGATGAATGCAAGATGATGCATATTGCCGGCTATCTTCATGATATCGGTAAGCTGGTGGTTCCGAGAAAAATACTAGAGAAACAGGGGATGCTGTTACCCTCAGAATATGATATCATAAGAGCTCATAGCTATTATACCTATCGTTTGCTAAAGCCAATCAGCGGCTTTGAAGTAATTACAGAGTGGGCATCCTTTCACCATGAAAAATTAAATGGCAGGGGGTATCCCTTCCGGATAAAGGGGCCCAGTCTTTCTTTGGGTGCGCGTATTATGGCAGTTGCCGATATTTTTGCTGCATTAACTGAGGACAGACCATATCGTAGGCCTATGGATAAAAAACAGGTAATCACCATTCTCAGCGAGATGGCTGCTCAGGGGGATATTGCACCCTCCATATGTAATTTACTTTTTGATAATTATGAGCTTATCTCGAACCTGCGCATTGCTGCATCAGAAACTGAGATAGCGAAATACACCAGGACGATACAGTTATAGGGTCTGCTCATATAATGCACTTCTAAGCATTTGAAATAAGAATAAAATAAGGAGTAGAAAGGGGATTTGTTATGTGGAAATTGAAAAAATCAGTTGTTTATCTTGTCATTTGCATTGCTCTTTTGTCTTTGATTTCATGCTTTGGGGGCTTGTTTTCCCAAGGAGGTGCGGGAATAAGTGATCACCGCTCAATCCACGGAGAAGTAATTCAAATCTATGGTAAGGGTCTGTATAAATATGATTCTGTATCTGTAGCTGCACAAGGATTAGCTTCTGATCTGGTAACGCTGCTTCTTGGCATTCCGATGCTTCTGGTTTCCCTGTATTTTACCTGCAAAGCTTCCTTCCGGGCAAGAATTCTCCTAACCGGAACCCTGGGCTACTTCCTTTATACATATATATCTTATACCTTCTTATGGATGTATAACAGCTTCTTTCTCCTATATGTTGCTTTAATGTCTCTCAGCTTATATGCATTCCTTCTGTGTATGATGTCATTTGATATAACCAACATCAGCACTTATTTTACGCAGAAATTACCCATTAAGTTCTTAGGCGGATTTCAGCTGTTTATTGCC